>NZ_VMLA01000069.1:0-10835 GCF_013276425.1 Streptococcus sp. 3874
TGCTCTTTGATTTTCATTGAGTATAAATTCATTCTTATCTCTTCTTATCATACTAGTCTGCTTGGCTAGGAAGCTAATTCCAGCATCCTAGATTCTTGTCTTTCACAATGCTAACTATCAGACTCTTTCAGTTACAAGAGTAGGAAGAAACCCATAGTCTACCTATGTTTCTTCTTTGTTCCGAATAGCCAGTCAATCATGAAAAGGTAGAGGTATTCCCCCTTTTAAATCTTTTTTCTTACAATTCTGCAAGAATCGCTTTAAGCAAACCTTTGAAATCACCTTTGACACCTTCAGTCACTTCTACAACTTCTTCGTGATTGAGTTCTTCTTGGAAACCAGCCGCAAAGTTAGTGATACATGAAATTCCCAGAACTTTCAAGCCAGAGTGGGCTGCCACGATAACTTCAGGAACCGTAGACATACCAACTGCATCTGCTCCCAGTGTCTTATAGGCACGGATTTCTGCTGGTGTTTCATAAGTTGGACCAGTAACACCGATATAGACACCTTCATCAAGCTTGATATCAAGTTTTTTAGCAACTTCATGGGCAGTAGCACGGTATTCTGGAGTGTAGGCCTTAGACATATCTGGGAAACGTGGACCAAAGTCATCCAAGTTTTCACCCATCAATGGATTTTGCCCCGTCATGTTGATATGGTCTGAGATAGCCATCAAAGTACCAGGACCATATCCAATACCACCAGCTGCATTGGTTACAATGACACCTTCACATCCAAGAACTTTCATGACACGTACTGGGAAAGTCACGACCTCCAGAGGATTTCCTTCGTAAAAATGGAAACGACCTTGAAGAGCCAAGACCTTGCGACCTGCAAGGTCACCATATACCAATTTCCCAGCGTGACCAACTACTGTTGAACGGCCCCAGTTTGGAATCTCAGCATAGTCTACTACAACTGGATTTTCGATTTCTTCTGCCAGTTCTCCCAGTCCCGATCCAAGGATTAGACCGAACTCAGGCGCTTGAATTCCCTTGTCTTTCAGGAAAGCAGCTGTTTCATTGATTTTATCTAAAAATGTCATTATGTGTCTCCTTTTTTAGTTTTTAGCATTTGACCGATTTTGTCAAAGGTTTTAGCATTGCGAATGGTAATGTGGCAATAGAAAGGCATCTTGAGCAAGTACTTGTGATAGGCAGTCTTAGAGTAAGATTCTTCAGAGAATTTCCCCCAGAAAATACCAAGTTTTCCAAAATGAAGCACTTCATCTTTCAGCTCTAAACTTTTAACTGACTCAATGACTTGCTCCACGTCCAAACCCTCAGTGTAAAAGAGAACGTCTTTTCTTGCCAAGTCTTCGTTCCACCAAGCTGGGAGATTTTCCACTTCTGCTTCATAGTTTTCCTGACTCAGTAAAGAAAAACTCTGAATAAATGGATAACGAGTTCCAAAGAAAGCCTCTAACTTTTCAACCAATTGGGCTTTGGGAACTGTCGAAGTAAAGAAAACATTGCCACTGTTGATGTAGCTTTCAACCTTTTCCAGCCCCAACTCTGTCAATTCTTGACGAAACTCCGCCATGACGACCTTATTCTTGCCACCAACATTGATACCTCTCACCAGCAAAGCATAGCGCGTCATCTTATACCAATTTATCTAAGAAACTTTCCCCAATCATGGCTGTTTCAACACCAAAGTTATCGGCAACAGTCGCTGAGATATCTGCGAAATGTCCGACTGGAATGACACCATTTCCTTTAAAGGCAGGGCTGTAGGCCAACAATGGAATATATTCACGAGTGTGGTCTGTTCCTGCGTAAGTTGGGTCATTTCCATGGTCCGCAGTAATCAAGAGAAGGTCGTTCTCTCTCATGGCAGCAATAATTTCAGGCAAGCGTTCATCAAACTCATGCAAGCAATCACGGTAACCATGAGCATTACGACGGTGACCATAAAGGGCATCAAAGTCAACCAAGTTTGTGAATGAGAATCCTTTTTCAAACTCAGCAAGTCCCATAGTCTTCAAAAGAGTATCAATTCCGTGGCTGTTTGACTTGTTGTGGCCCATGTCATGGTTGATACCCGCACCGTTAAAGATGTCGTTGATTTTCCCAACAGCGTAAGTATCGATACCAGCTTCGTTCAATTTATCCAAAACAGTCGGTGCAAATGGAGATACAGCCAAGTCACGACGGTTTGCCGTACGAGTGAAGTTACCTGGTTCACCTACATAAGGACGGGCAATGATACGTCCTAAAAGTGCTGGGCGCTCAAGGGTGATTGAACGAGCGTATTCACAGATACGGTACAATTCATCCAAAGGAATGATGTCTTCATGAGCAGCAATCTGCAAAACAGGGTCAGCTGAAGTATAGATAATCAACTCCCCAGTTTCCATCTGACGTGGTCCAAAGTCATCGATAACAGCTGTTCCTGAGTAAGGTTTATTGGCTTCACGAATGACCTTACGTCCTGAAAATTCTTCGATTTTTGTCAAGATTTCTTCTGGAAATCCATTCCAGAAAGTATCGAAGGGCTCAGTAATGTTGAGTCCCATGATTTCCCAGTGTCCAGTCATAGTATCCTTACCAAGTGATACTTCTTCCAATTTTGTTGCATAACCTGTTGGATTGCTTTCAGCTGGAACAGTCTTAAGAGAAGTTTCACGTGGAATATTTCCTAGACCGATTTTAGCCATATTTGGCACATTCAAACCAACTGTTTTTGAAATGTGTCCCAGTGTATCAGAAGCTCCATCTGGAACCCCTGCATTGACAAAGTTATTGGCATCTGGTGCAGCACCAATTCCCACAGAATCCAGTACCACCAAGTGAATACGATTAAATTTTGACATAGTGTATCTCCTTATTATGTTGATTAGTTTGCTTTCGTTGAAGTTAAAATCTGAACCCCGTCTCGTCCAGCAACGATTACCTTATCCACCATTTGATTGAATAAACCGTGCTCTACGACACCAACGATATGGTCCAATTCTTGCCCGAAAGTAATTGGATCCTCGATGACCTCCAAGGCTAGGTCAATGATAAAGTTCTGCATATCGGTCACAAAACGTTGGCCGTCTTTTTCACGAAAACTCGGTTTGTAGCCAGCTCGCTCAAAACGACGGAAGACCTGTTCTGCACCATACTGGACCACTTCCACTGGCAGTTTAAAAGCACCTAGTTTATCAACCAGTTTGCTTTCGTCTACCACCCAAATATATTCTTTTGAGGGCGTTGCGACAACCTTCTCCATCAGAAGGGCACCACCACCGCCTTTGATTCCGTTAAACTGGCTATCTACTTCATCCGCTCCGTCAACCGTCACATCAACCAAGTCTACTTGGTCAATCGACTTGAGCGGGATGTTAAGGCCTTCAGCCTGTTTACTAGTCACGCTAGAAGTCGTTACAGCTGTAATTTTCAGTCCTTCTTCCTTAATCCGACGACCGATTTCTTCTACGAAATAATAGGCAGTAGACCCCGTTCCCAGTCCGACTACCATGCCATCCTTGACAAACTCAGCAGCCTTGATACCTGCCATTTTTTTCAGATTTTCCACTCAAACACCTCCATTAAAGAGCTACTTCTATTATACCATGTAAAGGCTTTTATTTCATCTAAAAGTACCTCTAGAATACTGCTTATTTATCCTGGAAATTGAATTTTTTTAATAAAAACAGAGCTCTGACAAATCACTTTAAGTACGGATGTAAACCAAATCAACTCTAACAAAAATAGATTTACAAGAGTAAAAAAACGAACAAATTTAGTTTCTTAGTAAGAAGAATACTAAACGTTCGTTTTTTGTGAATTAAGAATAATGATACAAATTATCAACATTTTTTGTCTAACTATTTTAGACATATCTTTTCATTACTTTAGGAAGACAATTACTAATCTCCGTTGGCAAGACCACATAATGTTCTTGAGCTAGCTCTTGAGCAATGGCTGAATGAAGATGAGCCGCTACGGTTACACGTTCGTAAAGATTAGCTTGTTTAAACTGGCCTGCAAATCCTGCAATCATACCAGCCAGAGTATCTCCCATTCCCCCAGTCGCCTGATAGGGACCGCCAACCTGTAACTGGTAATAATCAGATTGGCCAGCTTGCCAAATACGAGTAGCCGGACCTTTCTCCACCAAAATTGTTCCTTTAGGGAAGGAAGTCAGAGCACTAGCTGTTGTACCTTCGTTTTGTTTTTCAATCGTAATTCCAGACAGTTTTTCCCACTCCTTTTGGTGGGGAGTTAGGATAAGCTGGCTAGAAGGAAATGACAATCTTGTTCTAGCAAGGATGGTTAAGGCTCCTCCATCTACAATCAAAATCTGGTTCTGTCTTAAGCTAGCAAAAACCTGTTTGACTAGATCTTCTCCAAAAGTATCGTCTCCTAAACCAGGTCCTAGCAAGACAACTTCTGCCTTCTCCAACTGCTCTTTTAACAGTTGCTGGTCTTGAAGAGAAAAGGCCATAGCCTCAGGTAAATGGCTGTGTAGAGCAGGGATATTTTCTCTATCTGTTCCAACGGTTACCAATCCTGCACCGCTTTTAACAGCTGCAATGGCTGACATGATGATAGCTCCCCCATAAGGATAAGTCCCACCCAGCAACAGCAAACGACCATAATCTCCTTTATGACTTGTACGAGAACGTTCAATAATAACTTTTTCTAGTAAGGTTTGATCAATCACTTTCATCCTTTTCTCCTCTCACATTTATTATACAACAAAAAGGAGGCGCAGACCTCCTTTTGTAATCTTATATCTAAAATTTAATATTCATTTCTGCCATTTTAGATATAGCTATAGAAAATACACTCTCTTCAGCGAATTTTCTCTTATTTTCTTTCCAATGTCCGAAGTGCTGCTTGATAAGTTTGCTCCATTAGCATGGTAATGGTCATAGGACCGACACCTCCAGGAACTGGCGTAATATGGCTAGCAAGTGGGGCAACTGCCTCATAATCAACATCTCCACAGAGCTTCCCATTTTCATCGCGATTCATCCCTACATCAATGACAACCGCACCTGGTTTCACAAAATCAGGAGTCACAAACTTGGCGCGACCGATTGCGACTACAAGAATATCCGCTTTAGCAGCAACCTTAGCGAGATTATGGGTGCGTGAGTGAGTCAAGGTCACTGTTGCATTCTTGGCCAAAAGAAGCTGGGCCATAGGTTTTCCAACAATGTTTGAACGACCAATGACAACCGCATTTTTACCTTCCAAGTCAATCCCATACTCATGAAACATCTCCATAATCCCTGCGGGTGTTGATGGAATCATGACTGGATGTCCAGACCAAAGGCGTCCCATATTTAGCGGATGGAAACCATCCACATCCTTTTCTGGGTCAATGGCCAACAAAACTGCCTCTTCATCGATATGTTTTGGTAATGGTAACTGAACCAAAATCCCATGCCAAGCTGGATCTTGATTGTATTTGGCAATCAAGTCTAATAATCCCGCTTGGGTAATGGTATCTGGAACTCGCACTACTTCGCTACGGAAACCAGCTGCAAGAGCTGACCTCTCCTTGTTGCGAACGTAGACTTGGCTGGCTGGATTGTCCCCAACCAAAATCACTACCAAACCAGGCACTAGACCTGTTTCTTCCTTTAATTTTTCAGTCTTTTCAGCCAACTGCCCCTGCAATTTGACCGCTAAAGCTTTCCCATCAATAATCTGTGTCATATCACTTCTCTTTTCTTTCAAATATCTTCCATTATACCAAAAACTGCTAGTACCCTCTAACACTTCTTTCCTAGGCTATCCTATAGTTTCAAACTATAAGAAAAAGCTCTGGTTGAGCTTTTCACTAATCTTGTCTTGAAATTTTAAAATAGATTATAAAACCTTACTCAAAAAGTCTTTAGTCCGTTGTTCTCGGGTTTGTTCAAAAATCTGCTCAGGGGTCCCGTCTTCAACAACTACACCGTCTGCCATAAAGATAACACGGTCTGCCACCTCACGCGCAAATCCCATCTCATGTGTTACGATAACCATGGTCATTCCTGATTTGGCAAGGTCTTGCATAACAGCCAAAACTTCTCCAACCATCTCAGGGTCCAGGGCTGAAGTTGGCTCGTCAAAGAGCAAAACATCTGGTTCCATAGCCAACCCACGCGCGATGGCAATCCGTTGTTGCTGACCACCTGACAAACTCTGTGGATAAGCGTCTGCCTTATCTGGCAAACCAACTTTTTCCAAAAGCTCTTGGGCTCTCTTCTCAGCCACTGTCTTGCTCTCACCTTTGGTCTTGATAGGTGACAAGGTGATATTTTCCATCACAGTCATATTAGGAAAGAGATTAAATTGTTGGAAAACCATGCCCATCTTCTCACGCATGGCAAACAGGTCATTCTTCTTGTCCGTAATATCGACTCCCTCAAAGATAAGCTTCCCCTTGGTTGCTTCCTCCAACAAATTCATAGAGCGAAGCAAGGTAGATTTCCCACTCCCTGAAGGACCGATGATAACGACAACTTCTCCTCTTTTAATCTCGAGGTTGATGCCCTTCAATACTTCATTCTTTCCAAAAGATTTATGTAAATTTTCAATTTTTATCAAGGTTTCTGTCATTATTTCTTATCTCCTTGTCCCATATGTTTTTCAAAAGCTTTCAAGGCTACTGTCAGAATAGAGGTCATAATCAAGTAATAAAATGCTGCAAATAAAAGCGGTGTTAAAGGTAGATAGGTTGTTGTAGAAACTGTTGTAGCCCCATTCCACAACTCCATGACCCCAATAGCTGATAAGAGGGAGCTGTCCTTGATAATGGTGATAAATTCGTTCCCCAATGCTGGCAAGATATTTTTGATTGCTTGTGGCAAAATCACATAACGCATCGCATTTTTAGGACGAATCCCTAGCGAATAAGCCGCCTCTAGCTGACCTTTTGGAACCGCATTGATTCCGGCACGAACAGTCTCCGAAACATAAGCACCACTATTCATAGAGATAATCAAAATCCCTGGAATCAGACGCGAAAAATCAACACCTAAAATTCCAATCTGAATAGTCGGACCATTGATATGCATAAGAGCAAAGGCAATCATAATTTGAACCATCATCGGTGTCCCACGGAAAATCCAAACGTACAAGTTGGCCAACCAAACAAGCGGTTTAAACTTTGAACGTTGCCCAAAAGCCAAGACAACACCCAAAATAGTTCCCAAAAAGATAACACAGATAGAAATAAGAATCGTCACAACAGCCCCATAGTTAAAATAAGGTAAATACTTAGGTAAAAAAGAAAAATTCATAGTCACACTGCTTTCTAAAATAGAATACTGTATGATTATAACATGTTTTGAATTAAAATTTAAATTTTTTATCCAATTTATTTAAAAATCTTTAAACTAGCAGAATTAGCGAGAAATCTTAGTTTTTTCTAGTCAAGTTGGCCTCCTTTATGGTAAAATAGTAACGATAAGAAATGAAGGAGAATCAAAATGGAATCACATTTGGTTAGAATCATCAACCGCCTTGAAGCAATGGCAAACGATGGCGGAAATTTAAAACGTAATTTTGAACGCGAAGGAGTTGTTGTTGCAGAAGTTGCGTACAGCCACGACGAAGAAAACGGCCCAATCTTTACCCTTCGTGACGTAGAAGATCGCGAAACGTATACGTTTGATAGCATTGACTTAATCGCAATGGAAATTTACGAACTTCTCTACTAATCTAAAACAAGCTGGGATTGTCCCTGCATGTCTAAGTAAAATCCTTTTTGTCTCACAAATAGGATTTTTTTATAGTCCAAATTCACAAAAATTTTCATTGTAACAACTTCTCAAAGCTTCAATCTTTTTACTTGCTTTACACCCCAATCCTGTTATAATGAGAGTATAGAATTTGACTATTTTTGACCTTTAAACAAGTCAGGCTAAAGAAAGAAATGAGGTAGATGTATGCTTTGTCAAAACTGTAAAATTAACGACTCAACAATTCATCTTTACACCAATCTCAATGGAAAACAAAAACAAATTGACCTCTGTCAAAACTGCTATAAGATTATCAAAACAGATCCTAACAATAGCCTCTTCAAAGGTATGACGGATCTGAACAATCGTGACTTCGATCCCTTTGGTGATTTCTTCAATGATCTAAACAATTTCAGACCTTCTAGCAATACTCCTCCTATTCCCCCAACCCAATCAGGTGGAGGTTACGGTGGAAACGGCGGTTATGGTTCCCAAAATCGTGGATCTGCTCAAACTCCGCCCCCAAGCCAAGAAAAAGGCCTGCTAGAAGAATTTGGTATCAACGTAACTGAGATTGCCCGTCGTGGAGACATTGACCCCGTTATTGGGCGCGACGATGAGATTATCCGTGTCATCGAGATTCTCAATCGTAGAACCAAGAATAATCCTGTCCTTATCGGTGAACCTGGTGTCGGAAAAACGGCCGTTGTCGAAGGTCTAGCTCAGAAAATTGTCGATGGCGATGTGCCACATAAACTCCAAGGTAAACAAGTCATCCGTCTGGATGTGGTTAGCTTAGTTCAAGGAACGGGGATTCGAGGACAATTTGAAGAACGCATGCAAAAACTCATGGAAGAAATTCGCAAACGTGAAGACATCATCCTCTTTATCGATGAAATCCATGAAATTGTTGGTGCTGGTTCTGCGAGTGATGGTAATATGGACGCAGGAAATATCCTCAAGCCAGCCCTTGCTCGTGGAGAACTGCAACTAGTCGGTGCTACTACCCTCAATGAATACCGTATCATTGAAAAGGATGCTGCCCTCGAGCGTCGTATGCAGCCTGTTAAAGTCGATGAACCAACGGTGGACGAAACAATCACTATTCTCAAAGGGATTCAAAAGAAATACGAAGATTACCACCACGTTCAATATACAGATGCTGCGATTGAAGCAGCTGCAACTCTTTCCAATCGCTACATCCAAGATCGCTTCTTGCCTGACAAGGCCATTGACCTCCTAGATGAAGCTGGTTCTAAGATGAACTTGACCTTGAATTTTGTGGATCCTAAAGTCATTGATCAGCGCTTGATTGAGGCTGAAAATCTCAAGTCTCAAGCTACACGAGAAGAAGATTTTGAGAAGGCGGCCTACTTCCGCGACCAGATTGCCAAGTATAAGGAAATGCAAAAGAAAAAGATCACAGACCAGGATACTCCTATCATCAGCGAGAAAACTATTGAGCACATTATCGAGCAGAAAACCAATATCCCTGTTGGTGATTTGAAAGAGAAAGAACAATCTCAACTCATCCATCTAGCCGAAGATCTCAAGTCTCATGTTATTGGCCAAGATGATGCAGTCGATAAGATTGCCAAGGCTATTCGCCGTAATCGTGTCGGACTTGGTACCCCTAACCGCCCAATCGGAAGCTTCCTCTTCGTTGGGCCAACTGGTGTCGGTAAGACAGAACTTTCCAAACAACTGGCTATCGAACTTTTTGGTTCTGCTGATAGTATGATTCGCTTTGATATGAGTGAATACATGGAAAAACACAGTGTGGCTAAGTTGGTCGGCGCTCCTCCAGGTTATGTTGGCTATGATGAGGCTGGTCAATTAACTGAAAAAGTTCGCCGCAATCCATATTCTCTCATCCTTCTCGATGAAGTGGAAAAAGCTCACCCAGATGTTATGCACATGTTTCTACAAGTCTTGGACGATGGTCGTTTGACAGATGGGCAAGGACGGACCGTTAGCTTCAAGGATGCCATCATTATCATGACCTCAAATGCAGGTACAGGTAAGTCTGAAGCCAACGTTGGATTTGGGGCTACTAGAGAAGGACGTACCAACTCTGTTCTCGGTGAACTCGGCAACTTCTTTAGCCCAGAGTTTATGAACCGTTTTGATGGCATTATCGAATTTAAGGCTCTCAGCAAGGATAATCTCCTTCAGATTGTCGAGCTCATGCTAGCAGATGTTAACAAGCGCCTCTCTAGCAACAACATTCATTTGGATGTAACTGACAAGGTCAAGGAAAAGCTGGTTGACCTAGGTTATGATCCAAAAATGGGAGCACGCCCACTTCGTCGGACTATTCAAGACTATATTGAGGACGCAATCACTGACTACTACCTTGAAAATCCAAGCGAAAAAGACCTCAAAGCAGTTCTGACTAGCAAGGGAAACATTCAAATTAAGTCTGCCAAAAAAGTTGAAGTAAAAACTTATGAAAAAGAAGTATAAATCCTATAGAAAAGGAGTAGAAAATGAAAATTTTCTGCTCTTTTTACTAAAATAACTATAAGTTCTTGACAGCTCTGCCTTTGTCCATTATGATAATAATAAAGATACTAGATAATGAGGAAAATGCAATGGCAAACCCAACTTTCGGAGAAAAAAAAGCAAATACAGACTATGTTGCACGCTATGGAGTGTATGCAGTTATCCCTGACGCTAAACAAAAACAAATTGTTCTTGTTCAAGCACCTAATGGCGCTTGGTTCCTACCAGGTGGCGAAATTGAAGCAGGTGAAAATCATCAGGAAGCCCTAAAGCGTGAATTGATTGAAGAGCTTGGTTTCACAGCTGAAATTGGTACCTATTATGGACAGGCTGATGAATACTTCTACTCTCGTCATCGTGATACCTACTACTACAATCCTGCCCACCTCTATGAAGCGACTTCTTTCAAAGAAGTGCAAAATCCACTAGAAGACTTTAATCATATTGCCTGGTTCCCTATTGACGAGGCTATCCAAAATCTTAAACGTGGTAGCCATAAATGGGCCATCCAATCTTGGAAAAAACAGCATAAGATTGACTAATACTCTTCGAAAATCTCTTCAAACCACGTCAGCGTCGCCTGACCGTAGATATGGTCACTGACTTCGTCAGTCTTATCTACAACCTCAAAACTGTGTTTTGAGCAACCTGCGGCTAG
>NZ_VMLA01000007.1:0-12727 GCF_013276425.1 Streptococcus sp. 3874
CAAGATAGACATGAGTACGTCCTTCTTTGTTGGTTGTTGTTTTAATAAATGCCATACTCTATTATAGCATACATAATTATATACAACAAACAAAAAAGTTGAAAAATAGTCGGAAAATCCAGATGTACCAAGGGATTAAGTAAGGTCGGCGGAGAATTAAGTGATAAAGTCGGGATTATACCATATATTGTTTCGCAGGAAGTCTAATAATGTTCGAAATTGAAGCAGGTTAAAGAGACAACTAAAGGCTTGTCGCATAAAAGACTGCATGATAGCCAAATTGACCTGCTACTGCAGAACCTGCCATAGGCCCAACAACACCTCCCAGATAAAAGAATACCTGATTGAAGGCAAAGACTCTCGAAATGCCGGCTTTGGGAGTCATTTTGCTGAGTAGGGCATTAACCCCGGGAATCAAGGCACCGGTTCCCAATCCAAAGAGGAAACGATAGAGTCCTAGTTGAAGGGGGCTAGAGGCATTGGCACAGAGGAGATAGATGATGACTGAATAAAACTGGGCGACAACCAAGAGACGATGATTGCCCACCTTGTCACCTAGCTTGCCCATGACTCCTGCACTCATCATACTGGAAAAGCCCATACTGGACACAATCAAACCAGAGACAAAAAGAAGATTCTCTGTCTGCCCTAAGTCGCGTACATAAAGAGCCAAAATAGGGCCAATCGATTGAGCTGAAAATTGGATGACAAAACTGGTTAAAAAGAGATTGAGCAAAAGATAGGGATATTTAACCGAGGTAAATAATTCCTTTGTTGGAATAGCCTTTTCCTTGGCTACTGGTTGAAAATCTTCCTTGATAAAGCAAATAGTCAAAATAGCAGCTAAAAATAGAAAACTACCAACCAGTAAGAAAACTGTACGAATGCCAAATAATTCTGCGATAAAGCCACCAATAAAGGGACCAGTTAGAGTGCATGCAACTACGCCTGTAGACAAAGTACCTAAGGCAGAGCCTGATTTCTCCTTGGGAACCTGACTGGCTATCAGTGCCGTTGCATTAGGAACAAAACCTGCAAATACACCGTTTAGTAAACGAAGAAAGATTAACCAATAGATATTTGGGACAAAGGCCAAGCCTCCCATAGTGATAGTCATAGCAAGACCTGCCCGAATCATCATGGGTTTTCGGCCGTATTTGTCAGCAAGAATACCCCAAATAGGAGAAAAGAGCGCCGCGGAAATAGCAGAGACAGAAATTGCTAAGCCTGCATAAAAAGCGACTTGCTGACTCCCTACACCTAGATTTTCCACGAAGATGGGCATAAAAGGTACAACCAAAGAAATACTGGCTCCTGTCAGAAAATTACCAAACCAGGCAATGCGCAGATTATCCTTCCAGTTAATCTCTGTCATCTTGCTTACCTCCCTCAAGCAGGGAGACCACTTGAGTAAGAAGCTGGTCCTGATTCCCATTGTTGTTTAAAACATGGCTGGCCAAATCTTTCTTTTTCTCTAAAGGCCACTGGGCTGCCAGACGAGACTCAGCTTCATCTTTGGACAAGTTGTCCCTTTTCATTAAGCGTTCTACTTGGACATCTCGGTCCACATAGACCAACCAAGTCTCATCAAACCAAGAGACGTAGTTCTGCTCAAAAAGTAAGGGGATATCCATGAAAAAAATCTCTTCTGTCTGAGCCAACTGATCTCTCAACGTAGCTAGTTCCTCACGGATAATCTTTCCTTGGATTCGCTTAGACCATTCCTGTTCTTCAGGATTTGAAAAGATGAGATTAGCTAGGAGAGGGCGATTGAGTTCTCCATTTTCTAAGATAATTTTTTGACCAAAGTGCTGGACTAGAGCTTCAAACAGACGACCACCAGGTTTCTGTAGTTGGTGGACGGCTGCGTCGGCATCCACTACTTGAAAGCCTTGCTTTCTTAGAAAATTTGTCACGGTTGACTTACCAGAGGCAATTCCCCCAGTGATTCCGATGATTTTTCCCATCAGCCCCTCCTTTGGCACTGAGGACAAAAGTGGGTTCCACGTCCGCCTAGTTGGATTTTCTCAATCACTGTCCCACAGCGTGAACACTCTTGACCAGCCTTGTCATAGACCTGATGAAAATCCTGCATGGTTCCATCTTCCCCAAAGGCATTGGTATAGGTCCGAATGGTCGAACCACCTTTTTCAACGGCCTGGCCCAAAATAGCAATGGTTTGGTCATGAATGGCTGTCGTTTCTGCTGCTGTCAAAGTCTGGGAAGGTCTTGCCGGATGAACCTGAGCTCGCCAGAGAACCTCATCCACATAGATATTGCCAAGTCCAGCTACCAAGGTCTGGTCTAGGAGATGGGATTTGATAGGCTTTTTGGACTTGGCTAGGGCATCTTGAAAGATCTGCAAGTCAAAGTCTTGTTCGCTTGGTTCAGGACCTAATTTTTTAGAAATAAAGTAGGCATCCAAAAGGTCAGGCGCCAAGAGTTCCATAGTACCAAACTTGCGAACATCCTCATAAACAAGCGTGCCACCATCTTCAAACTGAAAGAAAACATGGGCATGCTTGCGTTCAGGAACCTGGTACGGATAGTAAAAATACTTGCCCTCCATCCGCAGATGGGAAATCAAGACCTTGTCTGTTAGGTAAAACAGCAAATATTTTCCACGACGTCCCATTGACTCAACAACTTGGCCAGGCACTTCCCTTTGAAACTCGTCCAAATCTGTCTTAATCATCTTGGGATAGCGAATTTCTATACTCGAAATCTTCTTTCCCAGAATCAATTTTTCTAAACCACGACGAACGGTTTCAACCTCAGGTAATTCAGGCATACGTCCTCCTTCTGTAAAAACAAGAAGCAGGCATGAGCCCACCTCTACTTAGTATTCTTTTTCATTATAGCCAAAGTCAGCCAAATCTAGCTTTTTATCGCGCCAGTTTTTCTTGACCTTGACCCAGGTTTCTAGGAAGACCTTGTCTCCTAGCATAAGTTCGATATCACGACGGGCCATACTACCAATTTTCTTAAGCATAGCGCCACCTTTACCAATGATAATCCCTTTTTGGCTATCGCGCTCGACCATGATGGTTGCACGGATGTGAACCTTGTCTGTCTCTTCATCTCGTTTCATAGAATCCACAACTACTGCGACAGAATGCGGAATCTCTTCACGAGTTAGGTGCAAGACTTTCTCGCGAACCATTTCTGAAACCAAGAAACGCTCTGGATGGTCTGTAATTTGATCAGACGGGAAATATTGGAAACCTTCATCTAGATTTTCACTCAAAATATCCACTAGACGAGAGACGTTATTCCCTTGAAGAGCTGAGATTGGGACAATTTCCTTGAAGTCCATCTGATTTCGGAAATCATCAATCTGAGACAAAAGCTGGTCTGGATGGACCTTGTCGATCTTATTGACCACAAGAATGACGGGCACCTTGGCTGCCTTGAGGCGTTCGATGATCATATCATCGCCCTTACCACGCGCTTCATCAGCAGGCACCATAAAAAGAACAGTATCCACTTCACGAAGGGTGCTGTAGGCAGACTCAACCATGAAATCTCCAAGGGCCGTTTTAGGTTTGTGAATCCCTGGCGTATCGATAAAGACGATTTGTTCCTTATCAGTCGTGTAAATTCCCATGATTTTGTTGCGCGTTGTCTGCGCCTTGTCACTCATGATGGCAATCTTTTGCCCCATAACGTGATTTAAAAAGGTTGACTTCCCAACGTTGGGACGTCCTAAAATGGCTACAAAGCCTGATTTAAAAGTCATAATTTCCTCTTACTGCTTAAAATAATAAATCCCAGATTCGTGGGAGAAAAATCAATGCGCCTGTTAAGGCTGCGAAAAGAGAGACCACTAATACCGCGCCAGCCGCCATATCCTTGGCATTTTTAGCCAGCATGGAAAAGTGATAGTGACTGGCCAAGTCCACCACATTTTCAATAGCAGAGTTGATAATTTCAAAGGCTACTACCAAGAAAATGCTCAATAGGAGAAAGAGCCATTCGATTCGTGACACCTGAAAAACAAAACCTGCAAGGATGACCACGAGAGCCGTCACTGCATGTTTTCGCATATTGCGTTCTTCCTTGATGGCAGTAAAAATTCCTGTGAGAGCAAATTCTAAACTGGATATCAGGTCACGATTTTTCCATTTTCGTTTATTGTCTTGTGAGTCCATAGGCTGTCAAAATTTCTTCTTGTAAACCGAACATCTCCGCTTCTTCTTCCGGAGTGTAGTGATCATAGCCGTTGATATGTAAAAAGCCGTGCACTGCCAAGAAGCCCATCTCACGCTCAAAGCTGTGGCCGTATTCCTCGGCCTGCTCATGAGCCTTATCGATAGAGATGAACAATTCCCCAATATAGGCATCAAACTCAGACATCATCTCTGTCAATTCTGGATTTTCAAGCAAATCCTCTTCGTCAAAGGCAATTTCCAATTCTGGTTTATACTCAAGGCTGATGACATCTGTCGGACGGTCGGTGTCACGGTACTCCAGATTAAGTTCATGACTACGCTCATTGGTCACAAAAGTGACTGCCATCTCCTTGTCTTCTTTTCCTAATTTTTGGGCTGCAAATTCCAAAATTTCTTGGGTTTGTTGCAACATTTCTTTTGAAACTTGACCAGTTTCATCTACCATTTCAATATACATGTGCTTCTCGTTTCTCTTTACTTGGCTTTATTATACCACATTTCCATGATTTTATTCTACCTTTTTGATATAATACTATGGAATACAATCACAAGGAGAGAACGATGTCATTTGATGGATTTTTTTTACACCACATAGTTGAGGAATTGCGAAGCGAATTAGTGAATGGTCGCATCCAGAAAATCAATCAGCCTTTTGAACAAGAATTAGTCTTGCAAATCCGCAGCAATCGCCAAAGCTATCGCCTGCTCCTTTCTGCCCATCCAGTTTTTGGACGCATTCAGCTGACCCAAACGACTTTTGAAAATCCAGCTCAACCTTCCACCTTTATCATGGTGTTGAGAAAATATTTACAGGGTGCCCTGATTGAGTCGATTGAGCAGGTGGAAAATGACCGTATTGTGGAAATGACAGTTTCCAATAAAAACGAGATTGGGGACCATATTCAGGCTACCTTAATTATCGAAATCATGGGGAAACACAGCAATATTCTACTGGTTGATAAAAGTAGCCACAAAATCCTCGAAGTCATCAAACATGTTGGCTTTTCACAAAATAGCTACCGTACCTTGCTTCCTGGGTCGACCTACATCGCTCCGCCAAGTACGGAATCTCTCAATCCTTTTACAATCAAGGACGAGAAACTCTTTGAAATCCTTCAAACACAGGAAACGACAGCTAAAAATCTTCAAAGCCTCTTTCAAGGTCTGGGACGCGATACGGCAAATGAATTGGAAAGCATACTGGTTAGTGAAAAACTTTCCACTTTCCGAAACTTTTTCAATCAAGAAACCCAGCCATGCTTGACTGAGACATCCTTCAGTCCAGTTCCTTTTAAAAATCAAGTAGGAGAGCCTTTTACCAGTCTTTCTGATTTGCTGGACACCTACTATAAGGACAAGGCAGAACGCGACCGCGTCAAACAGCAAGCCAGTGAACTCATTCGTCGTGTTGAAAATGAACTTCAGAAAAACCGACATAAGCTGAAAAAGCAGGAAAAAGAGTTACTGGCGACAGACAACGCTGAAGAATTTCGTCAAAAAGGAGAATTGCTGACAACCTTCCTCCACCAAGTGCCTAACGACCAAGACCAGGTTATCCTAGACAACTACTACACCAACCAACCTATCACGATTGCGCTTGATAAGGCCTTGACTCCCAACCAAAATGCCCAACGCTATTTTAAACGGTATCAGAAACTCAAAGAAGCTGTCAAATACTTGACTGATCTGATTGAGGAAACCAAGGCCACTATTCTCTATCTGGAAAGTGTAGAAACCGTCCTCAACCAAGCTGGGCTGGAAGAAATCGCTGAAATCCGTGAAGAATTGATTCAAACTGGCTTTATCCGCAGAAGACAGCGGGAGAAAATCCAGAAACGCAAAAAACCAGAACAATATCTAGCAAGCGATGGCAAAACTATCATCTATGTCGGCCGAAACAACCTACAAAACGAGGAGCTAACCTTTAAAATGGCCCGCAAAGAGGAACTTTGGTTCCATGCCAAGGACATTCCTGGAAGCCACGTTGTCATCTCAGGCAATCTTGACCCATCTGATGAAGTCAAGACAGAAGCAGCAGAACTAGCTGCCTACTTCTCTCAAGGTCGCCTGTCAAATCTGGTGCAGGTAGATATGATTGAAATCAAGAAACTCAACAAACCAACTGGTGGAAAACCCGGCTTTGTCACCTACACAGGACAAAAGACCCTCCGTGTCACACCAGACCCAGAAAAAATCGCATCCATGAAAAAATCCTGATTTTACTTAAAATCAGGATTTTTAACATACTATTCACTCAAATCATATCCAATTATAGGACTAATCTTTGCCACCTAGTTTCTCATTGATTTTCATCATCACACTAGCAATTTTTTCACCCCAATAAGGGTCTGAGGCATATTCTACATTCATACCAGACGCCTTGTTTCCAAGGAAAGTTCTTCCCCTATCGATATAATTTTCCTTAATCCACTTGCTTGCACCTAAAATTCCCTTATCCACATCATCAAATGTCTTAGCAGAAAGGTAAGGGGTCGTATCATAGGCTGTAATGCCAAAGAAATTATTCTTATCTTTGGCAATTTTACTTCTTCCCCAGTCACTTTCTAGGGCACTATGGGCAAGGAGATAAAGGGCATTGATATGGTAATGTTCTTCGGCTTCCTTAAAAGTAGCGCCCTTGTTCTCCAAAAGGCTATTGTTAATGTTTAGCAAACTAAATACCTTATCCAATTCTTCAGCACTGTAGTTGGTAGCCTCTGTTAAATCTTTGAAAAGGAAGGGATTCTCAAGCTTAAAACCATCAAAATGCAGGCCATCTGCCGAATAATATTTCTTGCCTACTTCCATATCAGAAAGATGAGAAGCTACTGGGATACTAGCATTCTGAGCCACATAGTGATAAAAACGGTGGCCATCACTCTCATAATAAGGGATAAAGTCCTTACTGGCATCTAGCGCTTGTAAATCTTCTGTTTTCATATAGCCTGACAAACCAGAAATAGTAATAGCCAGGCGCTTGTCATCACTTTTTCTATCCTTATCTAGCCAAACAACACTAGCTTGCGATATATAGGAGAGCTTTTCACCATCTGCATTATAGATATTTGCTGTGACTGGTACTACTTGATAATAAGCAGCATTTTCATTTGTAGCTTTTTCTCCACGCCATTTACCATCGCTTCCAAGCTGATAACCATCTACTGTCTCATTTTTCGCCATGTAGCCACCGGATTTGAAGTAGTACCAGGCTTGACTTTTAGAATCGTAGACCCATTCTTTTTTAGCCATTTTGCCATCAGACTTGAGGTAAAACCATGACTCCTTATCCCAAATCCATTCATTGGCTGCCATGTAGCCACCGGATTTGAAGTAGTACCAAGCTTGACTATGAGAATCGTAGACCCATTCTTTTTCAGCTATTTTCCCATCAGATTTGAGATAAAACCAAGATTCCTTATCCCAAATCCATTCATTGGCTGCCATGTAGCCACCGGATTTGAAGTAGTACCAAGCTTGACTATGAGAATCGTAGACCCATTCTTTTTCAGCTATTTTCCCATCAGACTTGAGGTAAAACCAAGATTTCTTATCCCAAATCCATTCATTTGCTGCCATATAGCCACCATATTTGAAATAATAATAGTGACCATTTTCGAAAATCCATTCTTTGTCAGCATGATTTCCATTTTCTTTGATGTAAAACCAAGATTGGTATTGTTTGTCAAAAAGCCAACCTTGCTGCACTTTGGCACCACTGGCATTCACATAAGCCTGCTCAATCCACTGACTTGTTAGCAAATAACCACCAGATTTGAAATAATAGTCCTTGCCCTTAATTTGAAGCCATTCTTTCTCTGCGTGTTGTCCATCTGATTTGATATAAAACCAAGCATCGTATTGAGAATCAAATACCCAGTCTTCTATTACTTTGGCACCTGTTGCACCGACATAGGAAGCTCCTAGCCAAGCATTTCTTTTCATCTTTCCATTTTGGTCAAGATAATAGAAGGCTCCCTTGTCTTCTATCCATTCTGATTTGGCCATATAGCCACCAGATTTGAGGTAAAAATAGTCGTCACCTTGCTTTAGCCATTCATTTTCAACATAGTTGGCATCTTCTTTTATATAGAACCAAGATTGATAGTGAGCATCAAAAATCCACTCATTCGCTGCTTGACTGCCGTCTGCTTTCAGGTATTGTTTTCCTTGCCAAGTACCATCACTAGCCATTGCACCCTCTGGACTAGCTAAGAAAAATAGCAGAGCTAAAAAAATAAATCTTACTTTTTTCATTAACCTTCTTCCTCTGTTCTTATTTATTTTATTGTACCAAAATTCTCCTAAATTCATATTACAAACTAATAAAAAATCAAGAACAGATTGATTGCAGTTTACCTCAGAGACTCTTTTACTTCCTTGCGAAGATTTTCTAGACTGCTGATACTATATTTATCCATAACCTTTGGTAAATTTTCGATGATGTCAGGACAGGCGTAAGGATTGGTAAAGTTGGCTGTTCCAACTCCAATAGCAGATGCCCCAGCCAGATACATTTCTAGGGCAGCTTCAGCCGAATCCACTCCCCCCATTCCAATGATGGGAAGGTCTGTTGTTTGGGCGACTTGGCGGATGAGTTTGAGGGCTACTGGAAAGACTGCTGGACCTGACATTCCACCTGTTCCATTGGCCAAGATTGGTTTTCTGGTTTTGAGGTCAAAGCGCATTCCAACCAGAGTATTGATCATGGTCAAGCCACTTGCTCCCGCATCTTCTGCAGCTTTTGCGACAGTAACGATATCGGTCACACTCGGGGTTAATTTGACATAAACTGGCACTTCTGAGGCTTCCACAGCTGCTTTCACCACATCATAAGCCAAATCTGAATCTTGACCAATCAAAAGTCCATGATTACAGTGGTCAACATTGGGACAAGAAATATTGAGCTCGATAGCTTTTACATTAGTTGCCTTGGAAATCCCATGAGAAACAGCTGCATACTCTTGTTTTGAAAAACCAGCTACATTGGCAATAATAGGAAGATTTGGATATTCTCTTTCCAGCCAAGGTAGCTTTTCAGCCAAAACAACCTCTAAACCAGGATTTTGCAAGCCGATTGCATTGAGCATACCAGCAGGCGTCTCTGCCACTCTTGGAGTTGGATTGCCAAAGCGTGGTTCAAGGGTTGTCGCCTTGATCATAATAGAACCTAAAAGGTCTAAATCATAGTACTTGGCATACTCTTGTCCAAAGCCAAAACAGCCTGATGCTGGAATAATCGGATTTTTCAAATCCAAACCAGGTAGAGACACTTGTAATCGATTTCTAGTCATGATTTTCTCCTTATAATACAACTGTTCCTGTGCGGAAAACAGGGCCATCTTCACAGACACGTTGGCTGACCGTCTCGCTTTCTGGCACTTTTAGGACGCAGGCATAACAAGCCCCCATCCCACAAGCCATACGAGATTCCAGAGATAGATAGGCTCTTGGGTGGTCATAAAAGGTTTGATTGATATACTTCATCATTCCAGGCGCCCCACATGAGTAAACAGCATCAAACTGACTGTCTAAATCCTTGATGACTACAGAAATATTTCCCTTGATACCATAAGAACCATCATCTGTCGTTACAAAGACCTGCCCATATTGGGCCAATTCCGCCTCTAAAATAACAGCATCCTTATTAGCAAAACCGAGAACTGTCACTACTTTCACTCCACGCGTATGAAATTCCTTGGCCACCTCAAGCAATGGAGGTACACCAATCCCCCCTCCAACAAGGAGAACCTGGCTCTGCTCATCTAGGGCAGACAAGTCAAATCCATTTCCCTGAGGACCCATCACATCAAGAGTGTCTCCCTGACTTAAGGTTGAGAAAATAGCTGTCCCAGCCCCCTCAATCCGATAAATGAGATGACACTGCTTCTTAACCTTGTCAATAGACGAAATTGAAATAGGACGACGCAAAAGATGGGCATCATCAGGCACACGCAGATGTAGAAATTGTCCTGCTCGCATGACTTCAACCATTTCTCCTTCTAAGACTAGTTCAAAGATTGCTGGCGCGATTTCCTCCTGTGCAACCACCTTCATGGTTTCCAAACGAATGGCACCCAAACGTTTCTTACATGTGGGATTCATGACTTTTCCTCCTTAAATTTTAAGGGGACCAGACAAAGAAAAGACCTTGCTAGTGCAAGGCCTCAGTTAAAATTGTACAACAGAAGAGAGCACACTCAAAAGTCTCCTCTAGAAAATTGTACTATTCTTTTATCTGACACCTTGTGAGTCTCTCTGGACTCCCCTTAAAGGTTAAATTTTTATTAGTATACTCTTTCAGCTAAAAAAAGTCAAGTAGAAAAGGAACATTCTACTTGACCTCATGAGATTATTTTTCACGAATGACTTCGACCTTGTAGCCATCAGGGTCTTTGACAAAGTAATAGTTTGGTGTAGTTCCTGGTAGGCCATTTGGCTCAGTCACTTCATAGCCTTTTGCACTGTGCTCTTGATGAAGAACCTCAAGATCAGGTGTACTTAGGGCGATATGAGCAAAGCCATCTCCAACCACATAAGGGCCGTGATCGTAGTTATAAGTCAATTCCAACTCATAGTCATCACCCTCAAGACCTAGATAGACAATCGTGAAGGCATGATCTGGAAAATCTCTGCGACGCAATTCTTTAAAACCAAAAGCATCTTGATAGAATGCAATTGATTTTTCAAGATTTTCTACTCGCAAGCAAGTATGTAGCATTTTTGAAGCCATATTTTTCTCCTTTATTTTTAAAAAGACTGGACAATCCTCTTCCAGTCTCATCAGTTGTTATTTACCAAGTTTTGCTTTAGCTGCATCTGCAAGAGCTGTGAAAGCTGCTGCATCGTTAACAGCCAAGTCAGCAAGCATTTTACGGTTAACTTCGATCTCAGCCAATTTCAAACCATGCATCAATTGTGAGTATGAAAGTCCGTTCATACGAGCTGCCGCGTTGATACGAGTGATCCACAATTTGCGGAAGTCACGTTTTTTCTGACGACGGTCACGGTATGCATAGTAGTAAGAGTTCATTACTTGTTCTTTTGCAGTACGGAACAAGATGTGTTTAGCTCCATAGTAACCTTTTGCTAATTTAAGAATACGTTTACGACGTTTGCGTGATACAACGCCACCTTTAACACGTGCCATGTTTTATTTCCTCCAAATATTTCCTAGAATTATTTACTTACAGTCAAGCTATTATTTCAAGCGAGTAAGCATTGCTTTGATACGTTTGTAATCTCCTGAATGCACCATAGATGCTTTACGAAGATGACGACGTTGTTTCTTAGTTTTTCCGTGGAAACGGTGAGAAGTGTAAGCACGGAAACGTTTAAGTCCACCAGAACCTGTACGTTTGAAACGTTTAGCTGATGCGCGGTGTGTTTTTTGTTTTGGCATGATTTTTTCTCCTTTATTTAACTTTCTGACAATTATTTTTTGTCAGTCGCTGGCGCCAATTGCATGAACATTTGACGTCCATCCATTTTAGCACGTTGTTCGATGATGGCAATATCTTGAGTTGCTTCAGCAAACTCGGCTAAAACTTTTGCACCAATCTCTTTATGGGTAATCATACGACCCTTAAAGCGAATAGATACCTTAACTTTATTTCCTTTTTCAAGGAATTTGCGTGCATTGCGAAGTTTTGTATCAAAGTCACCCTTGTCAATCGTTGGACTTAGACGAACTTCTTTCACAGTAACAACGCTTTGTTTTTTACGTTGTTCTTTTTGCTTCTTCTGGTACTCAAATTTGAACTTACCGTAGTCCATAATTTTTGCAACAGGCGGTTTGGCTTGGGGTTGAATCAATACTAGGTCAACATTAGCGTTATCAGCCAAAGCTTGCGCTTCACTGAGTGGCTTGATGCCTAGCTGTTCTCCTTCAAGACCAATCAAGCGAACTTCACGTACACGAATCTCATCATTGATGAATAAGTCTTGCTTTGCTATGGTTTTCACCTCTTTTGTTTTATTAGAGAAAAACAAAAGCGGACTCGTAAATATACAAGCCCGCACGTTATGATAGCGTTTCTTCGAAACTTTTCATCCGTAGGGCCAGGCAACTTAATGTCACAAGGCGAGAAGCTCTCACTTCTGCTTTTCTCAACTTTTATATGATATCAAGTTTTCTAGCTCTTGTCAAGATAAAAAGTTATTTTTTTGAAAAGTTTCTGTTTGTATTTTGGCGTTCAATCACAAACACAAGAAAGGCACAGAGATGAAAAACCATTATACTACAAAAGCCAAACATTTGACAATCGATAGCCGTCGCTTAATCGAAAGATGGAAAAAAGAAGGGAAATCAAATAGAGAAATCGCCTCTTTACTTGGAAAAGCTCCTCAAACTATCCATACTGAAATCAAGCGTGGGACAGTCCGACAATGTCTTGGAAAAGGGCGCTTCAAAGAGGTTTATTCTGCCGACTATGCTCAACAGTCTTATGAAAACAATCGCAAGCGCTCGGTCAAGAAATCAAGCTTGACCAAGGAACTAAAGGAAAAGATTCTCCACTATCATAACCAAAAATTTTCGCCTGAAATGATGGTCAAGG
>NZ_VMLA01000070.1:0-8315 GCF_013276425.1 Streptococcus sp. 3874
CTTAACTTAATGACATTGATCAGGAAGCTGGTCTATTTTATTTTGTAGTTATTGAGAAAAAGTGGTTTGTTTTAATTTGACTATTATACACATAATGCGTATAATAGTAAGTGTAAGGAGGTAACGAATATATATGCCACTTACAGGTAAAGAAATGGTGAAACTAGCTCTTGAGAATGGATGGGTTGAAGTTCGTCAAAGAGGAAGTCATCATCATTTTAAGAAAGAGGGTTTTTCTTATCTTGTCACGATTCCAGTTCATGGAAATGAAGATTTGGGAAAGGGATTGGAGAGAAAGATTCTCAAAGATTTAGGATTGTAATTTTTACTTTCCTAAGTCTTTTTACATCAGAGGTAGTAGAATGTTGGGGGTAGTAGAATGTTAAAAACGTATCCAGCTATTTTTCATAAAGAAGGAACAGGATATTGGGTAGAATTTCCAGAATTTGGTGGTGGTACAGAAGGAAAAAATATCGAAGAAGCGATGAAAAATGCTCGAGAAATGCTTGAAAATGTTTTAGCTTCTTATATCGATGAAGGGATGGCGTTGCCTACTCCAAGTGATATTTTAAAGATTGAAGTTTCAGATGGTTTTGTATCAATGATTCAAGTTGATCCTGCGCCTTTTGTGAGAAGTAACAAGGCGATTAGAAAGAACGTGACCGTTCCTGAATGGCTAGTTCGTCTTGCTGATCGAGAAAAGATTAACTATTCAGAAGTTTTGGCACAAGCATTAGAGAAGAAGTTGCAAGTTTAAATTTAAAGACTGTATTTATTAGGGAATAAGTTTGATATGTATTGGTAAAAGTGATACAATAGATATACAAGAAGAAAAGGAGAAATGCTATGTCACAAATTGCTGTAAGAGTAGATGATGAATTGAAAAAAGAAGCGACTGCGATTTTTAATGAGTTGGGGTTGGATATGTCAACTGCTGTGAAGTTATTTTTGAAGCAAAGTGTGTTGACAAGAAGTATTCCTTTTGAAGTTAAACTTGATTCTGAGTAAGGTGAAATAAAAGTGTGGATAGATATAATCTAAAGGGGTTCGGTTATGGTTTATACAATAGATCAGATAAAGGAAAAAATTGTTCCTGTTGCTAAACAATATGATTTATCTAAAATTTATCTATTTGGCTCTTATGCTAGGGGCGAAGCTGATGGGAAAAGTGATGTTGATATTGCTTTGGAGTTAGAGGATGATTCTATATATTTTGATGTATATGGTAGACTTTTGACTATTTTTGATGGTAATATAGATATTCTATTGGTTAGTGATTTACTTTCTCCAAAAACAAACATTGGGAAGTTAGTCAAGAAAAATTTTTTGAATGATAGAGAGGTTATTTATGAGAAGTCAATCTCTTGAAACTGATATAGCATATTTGAAGGATATGGTTTTATATCTTGATAAGGCCGATGCTGTTTTGTATAAAGCAAGAAGATATAATTTACCTTTAGATGATGATATGGTAGTTGATTCTATCGCTATGAATTTAGGACAGGTAGGAGAACAGTTATCGTTAGGCAAATTATCAGAGGAAGTAAAACAGAAGTATTCAGATAGGATAAACTGGACTCAGATAAAAGGTTTTAGAAATTTTATTTATCATAATTATTCTAACTTAAATTTTAAAATTATAGAGGGTATATTGAAGGAATCTGTTCCCAAAACGAAAGAATCTTTACACTCGATTATAAGAGAATTAGAAGGTGAATTATAAAATAGAAAATGAAAGAGAAACTCTAAAAACGTATGGAAGATTTGCTAGAAATCGACAAATTTTATTCCTCAAAAAACGAATACTTCCATAAGAGAAATTATTATTGATGAAGATTTAATATCTGTATTGGATGCATTGAAAGAGGAACAAGATAAGGTTCTTTATAATCGTGAAGAATTAAAGAAATATGATTTGGTCTCTTGTGATAGAAGGTATAAACTTTCTACAAATTATGGATTGAATAAATACTTGAAAGTATTTTTATCCGAACTTGGGATAGGTAGCCAAACCATGATAGCAAAAGCAGGCAGGCATATTTACGGTTTATATTTATTAGACTTCCTGCAAAACTAGAATCCTAGTTCATGATTGATAATACCAACAATCAAATTCATTCGTAATCCGAAGCGTTTACGATGATTTCGATAGGTTGTTGAAAATATTTTAAACGTTTTCATAGTGAAATGAAATAAGAACAGGACAAATCGATCAGGACAGTCAAATCGATTTCTAACAATGTTTTAGAAGTAGATGTGTACTATTCTAGTTTCAATCTACTATACTCTGTCAAAAATATTCTCAACCTTGATTCTCTCCTTAGATAGCGCATGGTTACAGGCTTTATCTTCAGCTGTTAGCAGCTTGAGTTTGCTGGATTTCCTCGGAGTTTGCGCTTGAGGATATAGCTTCATGAGCCCTTGATAAGCACTGTCAGCCAAGATTTTACCAGCTTGTCCGATATTTCTGCGACTCATTTTGAACAACTTCATATCATGACAATAGTTCACAGCGAGCTCCAAAGAAACAATTCTCCCTTGACTTGTGACAATCGCTTAAGCCTTCATAGCGTGGCATTTCTTTTTACCAGAATCATTCTCTAATTGTTTTTTTAGAACGATTGATTTTTACTTCCGTCGCATCAATCATTACCGTGTCCTCAGAACTGAGAGGAGTTCTTGAAATCGTAACACCACTTTGAACAAGAGTTACTTCAACCCATTGACTCCGATGGGTTAAGTTGCTTTCGTGGATACCAAAATCAGCCGCAATTTGTTCATAAGTTCGATATTCTCGCACATATTGAAGTCGCCATAAGAAGGTATTCTAGGCTTAGTTTAGGTTTTCGTCCCCCTTTTGCGTGTTTACCTTGATAAGCTGTTTTCAATACAGCTAACATCTCTTCAAAAGTCGTGCGCTGAACACCAACCAGGAGCTTAAATCGTGCATCAGTTAGTTGTTTACTTGCTTCATAATTCATAGAACTATTCTACCATATTTTGTTTCGCAGGAAGTCTATTATCAAAAGGTGTTGATATATGGGCTGTTTCAAGATTACTAAGGCATAAAGATATACAACAAATTATTCAAACTTACGGACATACTCTAAAAGAGGGTTATTGATAAATAGTATAGGAAGAGCCTTAAAATAAGGTTTTTTCTATTTATCGATTCCAGCAGGGGGTATGTAATTAGATACTATAGTAGATTGAAACTAGAATAGTGTATCTGGACTTCTAAAACATTACTAGAAATTGATTTGTCCTATTCCTATTTCATTTTACTATAAAAACCGCTCAACTGAGCGGTTTTCGTCTATTCATATCCTCTTACAGTACCCATGTTCGGATGGCATGGGCAACGCCGGATTCGTCATTTGTTTTAGTGATGTATTTGGCGATTTTTTTGATTTCTTGATTTCCATTTTCCATGACAACGGGGTTCCCAACGACTTCCAGCATGGCACGGTCATTTTCTTCGTCACCGATAGCCATGGTTTGATCTTTGTTCAATCCGAGTTTTTCAGCTAAGTGAGTAATAGCTGACCCCTTGTCTATATTCTTTTTAAGGAGTTCGAGGTAGAAAGGAGCAGACTTGTTGATAGAGTAGCGTTCGTAAAATTCTGCTGGGATTTTTTCAATCGCAGCATCGAGAATCTCAGGCTCATCGATGAACATACACTTGACGATTTCCTTGTCAGACATTTCTTCAGGTGTGCGGTAGAAGATAGGCATGTTGACGAGGGTTGATTCGTGCACAGTGTATGTTCCGATATTGCGATTGGCAGTATAGATACCGTCCTTAGTAATAGCATGCATGTGGACACCGAGCTTACGACTGAGAAATTCCATATCCAGATAATCCTCATAAGTCAAGGATTCGCTGATAATCTCATGCCCTGTAGCAGTTTCTTGGACAAGGGCACCATTGAAGGTCACAACATAGTCACCCTCGTCTCTCAACTGCAAGTCGTCCAGAAGTTTGGCAACACCTGCGATAGGGCGGCCAGTTGCAATGACGACTTTGACACCAGCTTCTTTGGCATCTTGGATGGCAGAAAAGACTTCAGGAGTAATCTCCTTTTGACTGTTGACTAGGGTTCCGTCAATATCGACAGCGATTAGTTTAATACTCATAAAATTCCTCTTCTAGTTTTTATTTGGGGTAAAATGATCGTTCTCAATCAAGTGTAAAAATTGCTGGGTAATGCTTGCAAAGATGCTGTTTTGGTCCAACATTTCTTTTGGAAAATAAAAGCGATTATCTCCGTGGCGACTGCCAGCAAGGGATTGGACGATAGGAGACAGGCTAGAGAGTTCGGCCAGTTGACCATTTTTTTGTAAAATCTCAATCTGTGTCCGCGGATTTTCAGATTCGGGACGATAGATATCATAAGGGAGGTCGAAGTTCTTATGAATAGCAGTATAGTAGTCTGGATCAAAGCCAATGTCCTCAACCAATTTTCTCATGCTAGCGAGTTGGTCTTGGTCTTCTTGTGAAAAGGTAATGGATTTAAAGACCTTGCGGTTGACAAAGCGTTGCGACAGGTCTGCAAGAATCTTATCAGGACTGGTCATCCAGAGCTGGAAGTAGGTATTCATCACACCATCATCCAGAGCCAGATAATCAGACAAGGTCACATTTTTTTCAAAGAAAGGCAGGAGGTGTGGGGAAGTTCGTGCAAAGAAGTCTTTGTCCTCAGGATAGAGTTCCTTAGCGCGTTTGAGAAGATTTTGTAGGAGAACTTCCATAGCGCGTGTTGCTGGGTGGAAATAAACCTGCATATACATTTGGTAGCGGCTGAGAACATAGTCTTCGATGGCGTGCATGCCATTGCGCTGAAAGGCGATACCATTTTCGACAGGACGAATGACACGCAAGATCCGAGTCAGGTCAAATTCCCCATAAGAAGCTCCTGTAAAATAGGAGTCGCGCAAGAGATAGTCCATGCGGTCCGCATCAATCTGACTAGAAATCAGTTGCACAACCTGTTTGTTAGGGTAGGTATGGTCTATGACACTGGCAACCTTTTCTGGAAAATCTGGCGCCACTTGTAGCAGGACTTGGTGAATCTCCGTTTCAGGACTTTGGATAATCTCCTGAGTAATGGCTTCGTGGTCTGTATCAAAGAGATGTTCAAAAGTATGGGAGTAGGCACCATGCCCAAGGTCGTGTAAAAGAGCAGCGGTCATGGTCAAGAGAGACTCTGCAGGATTCCATTCCTCAGGATATTTTTCTTCGAAAATCTCTGTGATGCGTCGTGCAATTTCATAGACGCCTAGACAGTGAGAGAAGCGACTATGTTCTCCACCGTGGAAGGTATAACTGGAAGTTCCCAGTTGTTTGATACGACGCAAACGCTGAAATTCTTTTGTATTGATCAAGTCATAGATGATTTGATTATTGACATGGATGTAGTTGTGAACTGGGTCACGGAATACTTTTTCGTTCATATGACCATTATAGCAAAAAGCTAGAGTTTTTGGTAAAATAGTAGGACAAGAGACAAGAAAGAGGACCTGATGTGAAGATTCGGATGCGAAATACGATTCAGTTTGATGAGCAGTTGGAAGTGATTGACCAGCTTTATGACGTGGAAGTGCATGAGAAGGGAGATTATAGCTATCTGCTTTTCTATAATGAGGAAAAGGAAAAAGTAGTGATTAAATTTCATGGTCAAGAACTGGTGATGAGCCGATTTTCCAATCCCAAGACCACTATGCGCTTTCTAAAGGATAGTGATAGTTTAGCCTATATCCCTACACCTATGGGCATGCAGGAGTTTATCATCCAAACGAGCCATTATCAAGTAGATGGGCAAAAGATTGAACTAGACTATCAACTGCAAAACCAAGAGGGACATCCCTTTGCTAGCTATCAATTGGAAATTACTTGGGGCTAGGATCTTATTTTTTTCAAATTTTTTCAAATTTTGCTAGCTATCTTCTTGTATTGACTTCCTAGTGTGGTAGATTAGGCTAATTTTTGGTATAATAAAAGTTATGGAAATTGAAAAAACCAATCGTATGAATGCGCTCTTTGAATTTTATGCAGCGCTTTTGACAGATAAGCAAATGAATTATATCGAGCTCTACTACGCTGATGATTACAGCCTTGCTGAGATTGCCGAGGAGTTCGGTGTCAGTCGTCAGGCTGTCTATGACAATATCAAGCGAACAGAAAAGATTCTGGAAGATTATGAGATGAAATTGCACATGTACTCTGACTACATTGTCCGCAGTCAGATTTTTGACCAGATTTTGGAGCGCTATCCCAATGATGACTTTCTGAAAGAGCAGATAGAAATTTTAACAAGCATTGATAATAGAGAATAAGAGGAAGAAAAATGGCATTTGAAAGTTTAACAGAACGTTTGCAGAACGTCTTTAAAAATCTACGTAAAAAAGGAAAAATCTCTGAATCTGATGTCCAAGAGGCAACCAAAGAAATTCGCTTGGCCTTGCTTGAGGCCGACGTTGCCTTGCCTGTTGTAAAGGACTTTATTAAGAAAGTTCGTGAGCGTGCAGTCGGGCATGAGGTCATTGATACCCTTAACCCAGCGCAACAAATTATTAAAATCGTTGATGAGGAACTGACAGCCGTTTTAGGTTCTGATACAGCTGAGATTATCAAGTCACCTAAGATTCCAACCATCATCATGATGGTTGGTTTACAGGGGGCTGGTAAAACAACCTTTGCCGGTAAATTGGCCAACAAACTTAAGAAAGAAGAAAATGCTCGTCCTTTGATGATTGCGGCGGATATTTATCGTCCAGCTGCCATTGACCAGCTTAAGACCTTGGGACAACAGATTGATGTGCCTGTCTTTGCACTTGGGACAGAGGTTCCAGCTGTTGAGATTGTACGTCAAGGTTTGGAACAAGCACAAGCCAATCATAATGACTATGTCTTGATTGATACGGCAGGTCGTTTGCAGATTGATGAGCTATTGATGAATGAGCTTCGTGACGTAAAAGCACTGGCTCAACCAAATGAAATTCTCCTCGTCGTTGATGCCATGATTGGTCAAGAAGCAGCCAATGTTGCGCGTGAGTTTAATGATCAGTTGGAAGTGACTGGGGTTATCCTTACCAAGATTGACGGCGATACTCGTGGTGGTGCGGCTCTATCTGTTCGTCACATTACCGGAAAACCAATCAAGTTCACTGGTACAGGTGAAAAGATTACGGACATTGAGACCTTCCACCCAGACCGCATGTCTAGCCGTATCCTTGGCATGGGGGATATGCTTACGTTGATTGAGAAAGCTTCTCAGGAATACGATGAGCAAAAGGCTCTTGAAATGGCTGAGAAGATGCGTGAAAACACCTTTGATTTCAATGATTTCATTGATCAGTTGGATCAGGTGCAAAACATGGGGCCGATGGAAGACTTGCTCAAGATGATTCCAGGTATGGCCAACAACCCAGCCCTTCAAAACATGAAGGTGGATGAACGCCAGATTGCTCGCAAACGTGCCATTGTGTCTTCTATGACACCTGAAGAACGTGAAAATCCAGATTTGCTAAATCCAAGCCGTCGACGTCGTATCGCAGCTGGTTCTGGGAATACATTTGTCGAAGTTAATAAATTCATTAAAGACTTTAACCAGGCTAAACAACTCATGCAGGGTGTTATGTCTGGAGATATGAACAAAATGATGAAGCAAATGGGAATCAATCCAAACAACCTTCCTAAAAATATGCCAAATATGGGAGGAATGGATATGTCTGCCCTTGAAGGAATGATGGGACAAGGCGGTATGCCTGACCTGTCAGCTCTCGGAGGAGCAGGAATGCCAGATATGAGTCAGATGTTTGGTGGTGGACTCAAAGGTAAAATCGGTGAATTTGCCATGAAACAGTCCATGAAACGCATGGCTAACAAAATGAAGAAAGCGAAGAAGAAACGCAAGTAAGACGAAGGAAGGCCGCAGAGCTTTCCTTTTTTAGAAAAATAATAAAGGTCTATTTTGAATCTGTAAAGAATAAAAAATAATAATACTCAATGAAAATCAAATAGCAAACTAGGAAGCTAGCCGCAAGCTGNNGTCAGTCACATATATACGGTAAGGCGACGTTGATGTGGTTTGAAGAGATTTTTGAAGAGTATAAATATAAAGAAAAATCAGAAATTGAGATTAGAGAACTCTTTTGATTTCAATCCTTATTTTTGATAAAATGAAGCTGTAATGTATTAAAAATGAAGCATTACAAAGATAGGATAAGCCAACTTAATTTGTTAGAAAATTAAAATTACAAAAGCTTGACAAAGCTAAGAAAGGATACTACCATGAGCACAGCACAGCACAGCA
>NZ_VMLA01000071.1:0-10080 GCF_013276425.1 Streptococcus sp. 3874
CTTGAGGATATATCTTCATAAGCCCTTGATAAGCACTGTCAGCCAAGATTTTACCAGCTTGTCCGATATTTCTGCGACTCGTTTTGAACAACTTCATATCATGACAATAGTTCACAGTGATCTCCAAAGAAACAATTCTCCCTTGGCTTGTGACAATCGCCTGAGCCTTCATAGCGTGGCATTTCTTTTTACCAGAATCATTCGCTAATTGTTTTTTTAGGACGATTGATTTTTACTTCCGTCGCATCAATCATTACCGTGTCCTCAGAACTGAGAGGAGGTCTTGAAGTTGATAAGGATTATGCTCTGGTTTCTTGTCTTGTTGCTCCTGGTTTTGAATTTGAGGATTTTGAATTATTTGAAAGGGTAGATCTACTGGCGACCTATCCAGAGCACAAGGAGATGATTGAGCGTTTGACCAGATCCTAGTCTTGATAAGCAAATTTAATCTGATTTAGCAATGTTAGGATTTCTGATAATTGTGTTATAATGTTACCAATAGGAGATAATAGATGATAAAACAAGTCTTATTAGTGGATGATGAAGAACACATTCTGAGATTGCTTGACTACCATTTAAGTAAGGAAGGCTTTTCTACTCAATTGGTAACAAATGGACGGAAGGCCTTAGCTTTGGCAGAAACAGAACCCTTTGATTTTATCTTGCTTGATATCATGTTACCACAATTAGATGGCATAGAAGTTTGTAAGCGGCTGAGAGCCAAAGGCGTCAAAACTCCAATTATGATGGTTTCTGCGAAAAGTGATGAATTTGATAAGGTTTTGGCCTTGGAATTAGGGGCTGATGACTACCTGACCAAGCCTTTTAGCCCTAGAGAATTGCTGGCGCGTGTCAAGGCTGTCCTCAGGCGAACTAAAGGAGAACAAGAAGGAGATGATTCAGATAATATCGCTGACGATTCTTGGCTATTTGGGACCTTGAAAGTATACCCTGAGCGTCATGAAGTCTACAAGGCGAATAAGTTACTGAGTTTGACCCCAAAAGAATTTGAACTCTTGCTCTATCTTATGAAACATCCCAACATGACACTGACTAGAGAGCGTCTTTTGGAACGTATCTGGGGGTATGACTTTGGGCAGGAAACACGTTTGGTGGACGTTCATATTGGTAAGTTGAGGGAAAAAATTGAAGACAATCCTAAAGCCCCTCAATTTATTCGAACCATTCGGGGTTATGGTTATAAGTTCAAGGAGTTATAGATGAAACGCTACCTTCAATTTTGGCTAGTCAATCTAAGTGTTAGCCTCATTCTGATTGCAGGGATGGCATTAACTTGGATCAGTAAAGGCATCGGTCTCTTTCTTCTAGCCCTTTCTTTGGGACTAGGTAGCTACTGGCTCTTTTGCCTTTGGAAATGGGAAGTTGCTTTTGAGACCTTGCACCAACCTCTCTTGACCAGTAGTGAATACTTTTTAGAAAAAGGGCAAGAAGACTTAAAGTCTTTGGCTCAGTATGTGTCTGGCCTAAAAACCAAAGTCTCCCAACAGGATCAGCAATACAAGGACCTAGCCGAAACAATGGAGGTTCTTCTGTCGCACCTAACCATGGGGACGTTTTTAGTTTCCGCTCAAGGTCAGATGTTATTATCCAGTCGCTCTCTGCCTCATTATTTTCCCGATGTGGACGGCGACATAAGTTCACTTGATGACCTCAAACGGATGGATATTCGGAATTTAGTTCACCAAGCCTTTGATCAAAAAACAAGGTTAAAACAAGAAGTAAGTGGGTTTCATGAGGGTGACTTGATTTTAGAAGTGACAGCAGTTCCCGTTTTTAGCCCCACCCAATCTGTGGAAGCTGTGCTCGTCTTGCTATATGATTTAACAACGATTAGAACTTATGAAAAGTTAAATTTAGCCTTTGTTTCAAATGCCTCCCATGAATTGAGGACACCAGTTACTTCGATTAAGGGCTTTGCTGAAACCATTAAGGGGATGTCAGTTGAAGAAGAAGCGCTCAAGGATGACTTTCTAGACATTATTTACAAAGAAAGCTTGCGTCTTGAGCATATTGTTGAGCATCTTCTTACCTTATCTAAGGCTCAACAAATGCCTGTACAATGGACGACCCTTTCTTTGGCAGAATTTGTACAGGATTTGACTCAAAGCTTGCAACCTCAGCTCAAGAAGAAGGATTTACAGCTAAAGGTGCAGGTGCCAGATGATGTCACCCTCGTATCAGATAGTCAATTACTTTCCCAAATCTTACTCAATCTTTTAACCAATGCCATCCGTTACACTGAACAAGGGGGAAAAATTGAGGTCAAGACCCAAAAGGTGAACGAAGGCATTAAGATTTCTGTGTCAGATACAGGGATTGGTATTAGTCAATTAGAGCAGGATCGTATTTTTGAACGTTTTTACCGAGTTAATAAAGGTCGAAGCAGACAAACTGGTGGCACTGGTCTTGGCCTTGCTATTGTCAAAGAACTTAGTCAATTATTAGGTGGCCAAGTCACGGTGACGAGTCAGCTTGGCAGAGGCAGTTGCTTCACGATTTTTCTTCCTAACCAATCTTTCGCACAGGACTAATAATTTTTAAAGCTATTTTTAGGAGCAGCCACTTTTCAAAAGTGGCTTTTTTTGATTCTTTACACAATCTTTACATGAATCAGGGATAAACCTTTACAAAGACTTGTTAGACTATAAGTGTAGTAATCCTACACAAGAAAAATACATAGAAATAAAGGTGATTATTATGAAATTCAAAAAAATGCTTACTCTTGCAGCCATTGGCTTATCAGGATTTGGGCTTGTTGCCTGTGGCAATCAGTCATCTGCTTCCAAACAGTCAGCTTCAGAAACGATTGAGGTGATTTCACGAGAAAATGGCTCTGGAACACGGGGGGCCTTCACAGAAATCACAGGGATTCTCAAAAAAGACGGTGATAAAAAAATTGACAACACTGCCAAAACAGCTGTGATTCAAAATAGCACAGAAGGTGTTCTCTCAGCAGTTCAAGGGAATGCTAATGCTATCGGCTACATCTCCTTGGGATCTTTAACGAAATCTGTCAAGGCTTTAGAGATTGATGGTATCAAGGCTAGTCGAGACACAGTTTTAGATGGTAAATACCCTCTTCAACGTCCCTTCAACATTGTTTGGTCTTCTAATCTTTCCAAGCTAGGTCAAGATTTTATCAGCTTTATCCACTCCAAACAAGGTCAACAAGTGGTCACAGATAATAAATTTATTGAAGCTAAAACCGAAACCACAGAATATACAAGCCAACACTTATCAGGCAAGTTGTCTGTTGTAGGTTCCACTTCAGTATCTTCTTTAATGGAAAAATTAGCAGAAGCTTATAAAAAAGAAAATCCAGAAGTTACGATTGATATTACCTCTAATGGGTCTTCAGCAGGTATTACCGCTGTTAAGGAGAAAACCGCTGATATTGGTATGGTTTCTAGGGAATTAACTCCTGAAGAAGGTAAGAGTCTCAGCCATGATGCTATTGCTTTAGACGGTATTGCTGTTGTGGTCAATAATGACAATAAGGCAAGCCAAGTCAGTATGGCTGAACTTGCAGACGTTTTTAGTGGCAAATTAACCACCTGGGACAAGATTAAATAAAATGTTTGCTCCATAAATCTCTAAAGAGATGCAGGCGTTTCATCGTACAATAAGATAAAGAAGGCAAGTAGGGAGGTGTCGTATCTCCCTTACTTTCTTCACTAGAAAGGACAAGATGTGACAAAACAAGCCTTCAAAGAAGCAGTTTTTAGGGCAATTTTTTTCATGAGTGCAACAGTAGCTGTTGTAGCTATTTTGCTAATCTGTTTCTTTATTTTTAGTAATGGCTTACCTTTCATGGCTAACTACGGCTTTGCCCGTTTTTTATTAGGCAGTGATTGGTCGCCAACGAACATTCCGGCAAGCTATGGTATTTTACCAATGATCGTTGGTTCCTTATTAATTACCTTAGGAGCGATTGTGATTGGGGTGCCAACAGGCATCTTGACATCGGTGTTTATGGTTTATTATTGTCCAAAGCCCGTCTATGGCTTCTTAAAATCAGCTATTAACTTGATGGCGGCCATTCCATCTATTGTTTATGGTTTTTTCGGCCTACAATTATTGGTGCCTTGGATTAGAAGCTTTTTAGGAAATGGCATGAGTGTCCTAACCGCTTCGTTACTATTAGGAATAATGATTTTGCCAACCATTATCAGTTTGTCAGAATCTGCTATCCGAACAGTTCCCAAAACGTATTATTCTGGTAGCTTGGCTCTAGGAGCTAGTCATGAACGGAGTATTTTTAGTGTCATCTTGCCAGCTGCGAGATCTGGTATTTTATCAGCAGTTATTTTAGGAATCGGTCGCGCAGTAGGTGAAACCATGGCAGTTATTTTGGTGGCAGGCAACCAGCCGATTATTCCAAGTGGACTCTTTTCAGGAACCAGAACCTTAACAACCAATATTGTTCTGGAAATGGCTTACGCATCAGGTCAGCATAGGGAAGCCCTTATTGCAACCTCAGCAGTTCTCTTTTTCCTTATTCTCTTGATTAATGCCTACTTTGCCTACTTGAAAGGAAAATCATCTTATGAGTAAATACCTGCTAAAACTTCTCGTTTATTGTTTTTCAGCTTTAACCTTTGGCTCTCTCTTTTTAATCATTGGTTTTATCCTCATCAAAGGCTTACCTCATCTAAGTCTATCCCTCTTTTCTTGGACTTATACTTCTGAGAACATTTCCCTTATGCCAGCGATTATTTCCACCGTTATTCTGGTCTTTGGTGCTCTTCTTTTAGCCTTGCCCATAGGGATTTTTGCTGGTTTTTATCTTGTGGAATATACAAAAAAAGATTCCCTTTGTGTTAAAATCATGCGATTAGCCTCAGATACCTTGTCTGGGATTCCTTCCATTGTTTTTGGTCTGTTTGGCATGCTCTTCTTTGTAGTCTTCTTAGGTTTTCAATACTCTCTGTTATCAGGAATCTTAACCTCAGTCATCATGGTGTTGCCAGTCATTATTCGCTCAACAGAAGAAGCCCTTTTATCTGTTAGTGATAGCATGCGTCAAGCAAGTTATGGACTTGGGGCAGGTAAGTTACGGACTGTTTTTAGAATTGTTCTACCAGTTGCCATGCCAGGTATTTTAGCTGGAGTGATACTAGCTATTGGCCGTATCGTTGGTGAGACAGCTGCCCTCATGTATACATTAGGTACCTCTACCAATACGCCAAGTAGTCTCATGTCTTCAGGTCGTTCTCTAGCCCTGCATATGTATATGCTGTCAAGTGAGGGGCTACATGTCAATGAAGCCTATGCTACCGGTGTGATTTTGATTATTACTGTTTTAATGATAAATACTCTATCAAGCTTATTATCTCGAAAACTTGTGAAAGGAGCTTCCTAGTATGGGAACATTTTCAGTCAGACACCTAGACTTATTTTACGGGGACTTTCAAGCCTTAAAAAATATTTCGATTCAATTACCAGAAAGACAGATTACTGCCTTGATAGGCCCATCTGGTTGTGGTAAATCAACTTTTCTAAAAACCCTTAATCGGATGAACGATTTGGTTCCTTCTTGCCATATTGAAGGCCAAGTCCTCTTAGATGAGCAAGATATTTATAGTAGCAAATTCAACCTTAATCAGCTACGTAAGCGTGTAGGGATGGTTTTTCAACAGCCTAATCCCTTTGCCATGTCTATCTATGATAACGTGGCTTATGGCCCAAGGACACATGGTATTCGAGACAAAAAACAATTAGATGCCTTAGTGGAAAAATCTTTAAAAGGGGCAGCCATTTGGGACGAAGTCAAAGATAATCTTAAAAAGAGTGCCATGTCCTTATCAGGCGGTCAGCAGCAACGCCTTTGCATTGCGCGAGCTTTAGCAGTAGAACCTGATATTCTGTTAATGGATGAGCCGACTTCAGCCTTAGACCCTATCTCCACTTTAAAAATTGAAGACCTCATTCAGCAACTAAAAAAGGATTATACGATTATCATTGTTACCCATAACATGCAACAAGCTTCACGTATTTCAGATAAAACTGCTTTTTTCTTAACAGGAGAAATTTGCGAATTTGGAGATACCGTTGACGTGTTTACCAATCCAAAAGATCAGCGCACAGAAGACTATATTTCAGGACGGTTCGGATAAGGAAGGAAAAACCTATGAGAAATCAATTTGATTTAGAATTGCATGAATTAGAACAATCCTTTTTAGGACTAGGACAACTTGTCCTTGAAACAGCTTCAAAAGCCTTACTGGCCTTAGACTCCAAAGACAAGGAGATGGCAGAGCTAATTATCAATAAGGATCATGCTATCAACCAAAGTCAAAGCGCTATCGAATCGGCCTGTGCCCGTTTGTTGGCCTTGCAGCAGCCACAAGTGTCTGACCTTCGATTTGTGATTAGCATCATGTCTTCTTGTTCAGACCTTGAACGTATGGGAGACCATATGGCAGGCATTGCCAAAGCTGTTTTGCAACTAAAAGAAAATCAACTAGCCCCTGGCGAAGAACAGTTACACCAAATGGGTAAATTATCCCTCAGCATGCTGGCCGATTTATTGGTTGCCTTTCCTTTGCACCAAGCCTCAAAAGCTATTAGTATTGCTCAAAAAGATGAACAGATTGACCAATATTATTATGCCTTATCAAAGGAAATCATTGGACTTATGAAAGACCAAGAAACCTCAATTCCCAATGGAACTCAATACCTTTATATCATAGGTCATCTGGAACGCTTCGCTGATTACATTGCTAACATTTGTGAACGCCTAGTCTACCTAGAAACAGGAGAACTAGTGGATTTGAATTAATTCAACTAATCCTTAAAAGAGAAGAGTACGATTAAGTGCTCTTTTTTATGATTGTAAAAAAGTTCATTTGACCAATTTAAGCAGTGTAGATAGTGAGGAGCTGTTTCAATTCTATCGTGAACGAGGGCTTTATCAAAGAAAGGAAAGCAGGATTCTTTGGGGATAAGACAGATAGTTCGACCATGGTTAAGAATGAAGTACGTATGATGATGGGCTATCTGGCTTATAATCTCTACCTCTTTTTAAAGCAGCTAGCTGGTGATGAAGTAAAGGCCTTGACTATCAAGCGTTTTCGACCTCTCTTCCTTCATATTGCCGGAAAATATGTCTCTACTGCTAGACGACATATTCTCAAATTCTCAAGTCTATACGCCTATTCAAAACAATTTCAAGCCTTATTTGATACAATCTGCCAGATAAATCTGATACTCCCTGTTCCATATAGAGCTAGAGGGCAGGGGAAAACATGCCTAACAATAAGTCACCTTATTTTAGAAATCGAGCATCAAACCAAGGGAGGAGTCTGCCCTTTTTTAGGAAAAAATCAAGACAAATCTCCTCAATCATGTCTCAAATATTAGAAATCAAGCAAAATCACCAGAAGGACAGTAGTTTAACTAGCTTTTCTGGTGATTTTTGAACTGTGTAGTTCGTTAGTGCCAGATATGAATAATTTGGGATGATAAATCTTTCTTCCTCAGGTAGCCTATCATAATACTCTTCAAAAATCTTATCAAAAACACTCTCTTTCTTTTGGGCGATAGTTTCATCTTCGTATGTAGGAGTCCTCATCAAGAAATACTTCAATTTTAGGTATTCCTTATCCAACTCTATATAACTTGGCATCAACTTGTAATCTTCAACCCCCAAACGCTCAGCGATATATTTTAACTTTGTTAGTGTTGGTCTGGATTCTCCATTTTCAATTCTAATTAATTGACGGATACTCAATTCAGACTCATCACCACAAAATTCTGAACTACTGATTTTTTTAGCCAAACGTAATCTTTTAATTTTTTCGCCAAACTCTCGCAACCCACAAGAACCTCCTGAGTTGTTTACCTCTATTATAGCATATACTGAATCAAACTATCTATCAGATTTCTTCTCACTTTAACTAAAGACTAGAGACTAAGAGTTTATCACTTCGTCTCGGTTTTGATATATTTTTAAAGTAACAAAGCCACCACTATCCCAGCAATGTAAGTGCAAAATCCTCTAGAATATGATAGAATAAGAGAAAGGACTCTATTAAGGAGGAAATCATGAAAAAACAAACCGTCGCCGTCTTGGGGCCTGGTTCCTGGGGAACTGCCCTTTCACAAGTCTTAAATGACAATGGACACGAGGTACGTATTTGGGGAAATCTTCCCGAACAAATCAATGAAATTAATACCTATCATACTAACAAGCACTACTTTAAAGATGTCGTTCTAGATGAAAATATCATTGCCTACACCGACTTAGCAGAGGCACTGAGAGATGTGGATGCGATTTTGTTTGTTGTCCCAACAAAAGTGACACGACTTGTTGCCCAACAAGTTGCACAAACCTTGGACCATAAGGTTATCATCATACACGCATCAAAGGGATTAGAACCTGATAGCCATAAACGATTATCAACCATTCTTGAAGAAGAAATTCCTGAACATCTCCGTAGTGATATCGTCGTTGTTTCAGGACCTAGTCATGCAGAAGAGACCATTGTGCGTGACCTAACTTTAATAACTGCTGCTTCTAAAGATTTACAAACAGCTCAATACGTTCAGGAGCTATTTAGTAATCACTACTTCCGACTTTATACCAATACGGATGTTATCGGGGTCGAAACCGCTGGTGCTCTCAAAAATATTATCGCTGTCGGTGCCGGAGCTTTACATGGTTTGGGATTTGGTGACAACGCTAAGGCAGCCATCATCGCTCGAGGCTTGGCAGAAATCACCCGCCTAGGGGTAGCACTCGGGGCTAATCCACTGACCTATAGCGGCTTATCTGGTGTGGGAGATTTGATCGTAACAGGAACCTCCATCCACTCTCGTAACTGGAGAGCCGGAGATGCTCTTGGTCGTGGAGAATCCCTAGCTGATATCGAAGCCAATATGGGCATGGTGATTGAAGGAATTTCAACGACTCGAGCAGCCTATGAGCTAGCGCAAGAACTTGGAGTCTATATGCCGATTACGCATGCCATTTACCAAGTTATTTACCAAGGAACCAATATCAAAGATGCCATTTATAATATCATGAACAATGAATTTAAAGCAGAAAATGAGTGGTCTTAACCCTCTAGAGAAAGGATTCTTATGGCACTGAAAGTTAGAAAAGCAGTCATTCCTGCCGCTGGACTAGGAACTCGATTTTTACCAGCAACCAAGGCCCTTGCTAAAGAAATGTTGCCAATTGTAGACAAACCAACTATCCAGTTTATCGTGGAAGAAGCTCTCAAATCAGGTATTGAAGATATTCTGGTTGTCACTGGTAAATCAAAACGTTCTATTGAGGACCACTTTGATTCAAACTTTGAATTGGAATATAATCTCAAAGAAAAAGGTAAAACAGATCTGTTAAAATTAGTAGATGAAGCAACTGGCATGCGCCTTCATTTCATCCGCCAAACTCACCCTCGTGGTCTTGGAGATGCTGTCCTACAAGCCAAAGCTTTTGTGGGGAATGAGCCCTTCGTTGTTATGCTGGGCGATGACCTTATGGACATCACAGATGAGAATGCCGTTCCTTTGACAAAACAACTGATGAAGGATTACGAGCGGACACACGCATCAACCATTGCTGTCATGCCCGTACCACACGAAGACGTTTCATCATATGGAGTCATTGCTCCTCAAGGTGAAGGAATCAACGGACTCTATAGCGTTGAAACTTTCGTTGAAAAACCAGCGACCGAAGATGCACCAAGTGATTTTGCAATCATCGGTCGCTATCTACTCACACCTGAGATTTTCGACATCCTCGAAAAGCAAGCTCCTGGTGCGGGAAATGAAATCCAGCTTACCGACGCTATTGATACCCTTAATAAAACACAACGTGTTTTCGCCCGTGAATTTACAGGAGCTCGTTACGACGTTGGGGATAAGTTTGGATTTATGAAAACATCTATTGACTACGCCCTCAAACATCCACAAGTCAAAGATGACTTAAAAGATTACCTCATCCAACTGGGAAAAGAATTGGCTGAGAAGGAATAATACTCTTCGAAAATCTCTTCAAACCACGTTAGCTTCACCTTGCCGTACTCAAGTATAGCCTGCGGTTAGCTTCCT
>NZ_VMLA01000072.1:0-3081 GCF_013276425.1 Streptococcus sp. 3874
TCAATAAAAATCAAAGAGCAAACTAAAAAGCTAGCCGCAGGTTGCTCAAAACACCGTTTTGAGGTTGTGAATAGAACTGACGAAGTCAGCTCAAAATACTGTTTTGAGATTGCAGATGAAAGCTGACGTGGTTTGAAGAGATTTTTGAAGAATATAAAAACAAAAAGAGGCAAAGACCTAGTCCTGCCCATTATTTTCTTATCTACTTGATAATACCGTCAATGCTAAGGCAATGGCTAGCCAGAAAAAGACTAAAATCCCTGTCAAACGCTGCATCACAGCTTCGAAACCGCGTGCTTTACTGCGTTCAAACAAATCACCTGAGCTGGCATCAAATACATTGCTGGATTGGTTTTTAGTTGGTTGCATGAAAATCGCAATCACAATCACAACAGATAATACTAATAAAATGGTTAATAATAGGTTATACATATCAAACTCCTTACAATCCCTATTATTTTACCATAAAATCTACTTAGATTCAAGATGTAGGGTTACTTTTCTTTCCTTGGGACAATACTTTAAAACCTCAATCTTGTCTGGATGGGTTTTTGAATTTTTACTGGTTAGGTAATTGATACTGCCACAAGAGGAGCATTTGAGATTAATTTTTACTCGCACTAGATTTCCTTTACTTTTATTAGACTTCCTGCAAAACTAGAATCCTAGTTCATGATTGATAATGCCAGCAATCAAATTCATTCGTAAGCCGAAGCGTTTACGATGATTTCGATAGGTTGTTGAAAACATTTTAAACGTTTTTATAGTGAAATGAAATAAGAACAGGACAAATCGATCAAGACAGTCAAATCGATTTCTAACAATGTTTTAGAAGTAGATATGTACTATTCTAGTTTCAATCTACTATACTTTGGCAAAAATATTCTCAACCTTGCTGCTCCCCTTAGATAGCGCATGGTTACAGGCCTTCTCTTCAGCTGTTAGCGGCTTGAGTTTGCTGGATTTACGTGGAGTTTGTGCTTGAGGATATATCTTCATGAGCCCTTGATAACCACTGTCAGCCAAGATTTTACCAGCTTGTCCGATATTTCTGCGACTCATTTTGAACAACTTCATATCATGACAACAGTTCACAGCGATATCCAAAGAAACAATTCTCCCTTGACTTGTGACAATCGCTTGAGCCTTCATAGCGTGGCATTTCTTTTTACCAGAATAATTTGCTAATTCTTTTTTTAGAACGATTGATTTTTACTTCCGTCGCATCAATCATTACCGTGTCCTCAGAACTGAGAGGAGTTCTTGAAATCGTAAAACCACTTTGAACAAGAGTTACTTCAACCCATTGGCTCCGACGGAGTAAGTTGCTTTCGTGGATACCAAAATCAGCCGCAATTTGTTCATAAGTTCGATATTTTCGCACATATTGAAGTCGCCATAAGAAAGTCTTCTAGGCTTAGTTTAGGTTTTCGTCCCCCTTTTGCGTGTTTACCTTGATAATCTCTTTTTAATACAGCTAACATCTCTTCAAAAGTCGTGCACTGAACACCAACCAGGAGCTTAAATCGTGCATCAGTTAGTTGTTCACTTGCTTCATAATCCATAGAACTATTATACCATATATTGTTTCGCAGGAAGTCTATTCAAGCTAATCCCACTTCAATCCCACATGTTCGTTCATTTCTTTATAGGCTGTATCAATTCGTTCCTTAGTCGCTTCATCTAACTGGTCACGATGACTGCCACCCTCTATAAAATCTTCCAAGATATAGGTTTGATAATGATATAAAGGATAGCCTTCTGGTGAAAAGGTTCCCTTTGGTGTTCGATTGACCCAAGTAGGATGAGCTTTAGCTGTTCCGATAGTTGTTTTTCCATCCTTCTTCTTAATGGTTACATCCATGAGAACGCCACGTTCAGTCCACTTAGCATTTTCTTCATCTCCCATAGATTCAATCCGTTGATTGGAAATGAAGTTCCCCATTGAATAGATAATGAGTTTCTTGTCTCCATCTTTTTCAACCGTTTCAGATGGTTCCACAACGTGAGGATGCCCTCCAAAAATAATATCCGCCCCCCAATCAATCATCTTGTGATAAAGAGCTTTTTGTTCCTCAGTTGGTTCCAATCGATACTCCACACCCATCTGAGGCATGATAATGGTGATATCTGCTTCCTTCTCTGCCCGTTCAATTTCAGCCTTCATCTTATCTTCGTTTAAATCTGAAAGATAACGATTATAGTCTTCCTGAGAAATATACCGTTCAATTCCATTGAATCCATAGGAATAGGCCAAAAGAGCAACCTTGATTCCATTCACTTCCTTAATGACCAACGGAGCCTGATCACGTGGTTCATGCGTATAAACTCCGATTGGAGTGATTCCAGCTTTTTCAATAATATCGGCCGTTGAAATAACTCCCTCAATTTGCGAATCCAAAATATGATTATGAGCTAAATCTAGCACATGATAACCTGCATCCTTAATGGCATCCATAACTTCAGCAGGAGCATTAAAGAGAGGATAACCCGCTAAATAATGATCCTTATTGATGGTTCCTTCAAAATCACCAATAGCTAAATCTGCTTGCTTGAGCCAAGGTGTCACATACTCAAAATTCTCATGAAAGTCATAGGTACCGTCTTCTTTTTTAGCTGAAAAGAAAAGTCCATCGTGGTAGAGCAAATCCCCATTAGCCATAATTCTGGCAGTTTTTTCCTCTTCCTGCTCCTGAGACTTTTGCTTAGTCCCCTCTTGAGAAATAGTATCTCGTTTTTGACTGGTTAAAGGGATTCCTTGGAAACTTTCAACCAACAAGACCAAGCCCATTGATAAAGCAACTGCTAGCAAGAGTACCGCCACAAATCCTTTATTGCTCCACCTGCGATAACTCCTAAAAAAGTTTACCAAGCCCTTCATAAAACGAAAAGCTAAACCACCCTGATTTCGATTTTGTCTTCTTTTCATCTTCATTCTCCCTACTTTCTTATGCAAGCCTTTTCTTTTTATTATATCATAGATAAGTAATTCTTTCACAATTGATACTCTTCGAAAATCTCTTCAAACCACGTCAGCGTCGCCTTACCGTATATATGTTACCGACTTCGTCAGTTCTATCT
>NZ_VMLA01000073.1:0-9539 GCF_013276425.1 Streptococcus sp. 3874
AGATAGAACTGACGAAGTCAGCTCAAAACACTGTTTTGAGGTTGCAGATAGAACTGACGAAGTCAGCTCAAAACACTGTTTTGAGGTTGCAGATAGAACTGACGAAGTCAGCTCAAAACACCGTTTTGAGGTTGCAGATAGAACTGACGAAGTCAGTAACATATATACGGCAAGGCGAAGCTGACGTGGTTTGAAGAGATTTTCGAAGAGTATTAAATGCTGAAAAGTTGTCCTAGCAGAAAGGTAACTCCCATGGTTAAAAGACCAATAGCTAGGTTCCGAATCATAGCTGTTTTGGTTGGGGCTTTTCCAAGTTTGGCACTAGTGTAGCCAGTGAGAAGAAGGGCCACACCGACGATAAGGACAGTAGCAGGGATGCGGTAATCACTTGGGAAAATGGTCACTGACAGCATTGGTGATAAGCTACCAAGGAAAAAAGAAATAAAGCTAGAGATAGCAGCATGCCAAGGATTGGTAAACTCTTCATACTCAATACCGTATTTTTCCTCTACCAAAGCCTTGAGCGGATTATTTAAAAAGGCCTTGTTGGTCAAGAGTTGGGCAGAGGTTTCACATTCTCCATTTTGGATATAGGCAACATAAAGGGACTTTTTGGCTAGTTCCATATCTTGGTCTAGCAAGAGTTTTTCTCGCGAAACGGCAGCTTCTTCGGTATCTTTTGGAGTTGAAACGGATACATATTCTCCACCAGCCATTGAAAAGGCACCAGCTAAGATAGCCGCAAACCCTGATAAAAAGATAATCCAGATATTGGTCGTGGCACTGGCAACTCCGATAACCACACCAGCAATGGAAATAATTCCATTGTTAGCATCAAGAACACCCGCACGCAGGATATTTAAACGACCTGCAAAATTTGAATCAATTTTGTGATTTGTTTCTGACATACTAATCTCCTTTTTATCCAGTATAAAGGAAAAATATAGGGAAATCAATCTTTTAAAAGTATCTGAAAAAAGTTGCACGATTTTAATGATATAAAAATGTCGACATCTTTTCTGATAGATCAAACACCGAAGGTAAAGAGTATAGAATAGCATAAAAATTTTAAATTAAATACGATAAACATTTTGTTCACTTTATAATCGTTTACAAGAAAATAAGTAGTATTAAATCAAATAAAATCCAAATATTTTGCGAACTTTTTATATTTTTTTCGTAAACCGCTTTACAAGTTCTTAAAAACATGATATAGTAATAAAGCTTAGAAAATGAGATGATGTTTTCTAGCAAATATAAACCCAAGTAAAAAATGCCTACGGACAGGCAGGGTTGAATGCCGAAGCGTGGTTGAAAAGCCACATTATTGATAGGGTTAAAAGCCTACTTTTATAAGTTGATGTTAGGACGTTTGTCCTAATTCATAAATTTTTAGTGTGGTGAAAGCACACGTCATCTTGTGAAACGATCAATAAAGTACGTAATATTTGCTACTAGAGAGTTAGGAAACATCAGGAACAGACATACTCAACAGAAACCAAAATAAACACGTCAGAAGATTGCAGAGCAGGTGAAATCCTGCTCTTTTTTCATGAGTCAACCTTTAGTCGCCTTTATCTTCTTGAGGCACTAAAAATACGGTAAAGGAGTAAGTCTTGAAGAAGTTAGATCAAACCCAAGCCCCAATTTATGAGGCCTTGGTGAAGTTACGCAAGAAACGGATTGTTCCCTTTGATGTTCCAGGTCACAAGCGTGGACGGGGAAATCCAGAACTTGTCGAACTGTTAGGTGAAAAATGTGTTGGCATTGATGTCAATTCGATGAAACCCTTGGATAATTTAGGGCATCCTATTTCGATTATTCGAGACGCGGAGGAGCTGGGGGCAGATGCTTTTGGAGCTAGCCATGCCTTTCTCATGATTGGAGGAACAACTTCATCGGTGCAGACTATGATTCTGTCAACCTGCAAGGCAGGAGATAAGATTATTCTGCCACGTAATGTCCACAAATCTGCTATTAATGCGCTGGTTCTGTGTGGTGCTATTCCCATCTATATCGAGATGAGTGTAGATACTAAGATTGGTATCGCTTTAGGTCTTGAAAATGACCGAGTAGCCAAAGCCATAAAGGACCATCCAGATGCCAAGGCCATTTTGATTAACAATCCTACTTACTATGGAATCTGTTCAGACCTAAAGGGGTTGACAAAAATGGCTCATGAAGCTGGTATGATGGTTTTGGTAGATGAGGCCCACGGAGCGCATTTGCATTTCACTGATAAACTTCCAATTTCTGCTATGGATGCAGGAGCTGATATGGCAGCAGTCTCCATGCATAAGTCTGGTGGGAGTTTGACCCAAAGTTCGCTTCTTTTAATCGGGGAGCAGATGAATCCTGAATATGTCCGTCAGATCATCAATCTTACTCAGTCAACATCCGCCTCTTACTTGTTGATGGCTAGTTTGGATATTTCACGTCGCAACTTGGCCCTTCGTGGTAAAGAGTCGTTTGAGAAGGTCATTGAACTGTCTGAGTATGCTCGCCGTGAAATCAATGCCATCGGTGGCTACTATGCCTACTCAAAAGAGTTAATAGATGGTGTGTCGGTCTGTGATTTTGATGTAACCAAGTTGTCAGTTTACACTCAGGGTATTGGCTTAACAGGTATTGAGGTTTACGACCTCCTACGAGACGAATATGATATTCAGATTGAGTTTGGTGATATTGGCAATATCTTGGCCTATATTTCGATTGGTGACCGCATCCAAGACATCGAGCGCTTGGTCGGTGCTTTGGCTGACATCAAGAGACTATACTCACGAGATGGGAAGGACTTGATAGCTGGAGAATATATCCAGCCCGAGTTGGTGTTATCTCCTCAGGAAGCCTTCTATTCAGAGAGAAAAAGTTTGACCTTGGATGAATCTGTTGGACAGATCTGTGGAGAATTTGTCATGTGCTATCCTCCAGGGATTCCTATCTTGGCTCCTGGCGAACGCATTACACGAGAAATTGTCGACTATATCCAATTTGCCAAGGAACGTGGTTGCTCCCTCCAAGGGACGGAAGATCCAGAGGTCAATCACATCAACGTCATTAAGAGAAAGGAGAAATAGATGGATTTATGGTTTTCTGAAGTTCATACTCCAGATGTCAAATTGTCTCTGAGAACAGCCAAGCAACTTTACGCTGGAAAAAGTGAATGGCAGGATATCGAAGTCTTGGATACGCCAGCTTTTGGGAAAATACTGATTTTAAATGGCCATGTCTTGTTCTCAGATGCGGATGATTTCGTCTACAATGAAATGACCGTTCACGTTCCCATGGCTGTCCACCCAAATCCAAAGAAAGTATTGGTTATTGGGGGTGGTGACGGCGGTGTTGCCCAAGTATTAACACTCTATCCTGAACTGGAACAAATCGATATCGTGGAACCGGATGAGATGTTGGTCGAGGTCTGTCGTGAGTATTTCCCAGACTTTGCTGCAGGGCTAGATGATCCTCGTGTTACCATTTACTACCAAAATGGGCTACGCTTTTTGCGAAACTGCGAAGATGATTACGATATTATCATCAACGATGCGACAGATCCATTTGGCCATACGGAAGGACTCTTTACCAAGGAATTCTACGGCAATAGTTATCGAGCTCTGAAGGAAGACGGCATCATGATTTACCAGCATGGGAGTCCCTTCTTTGACGAGGATGAGTCGGCCTGCCGAAGCATGCACCGCAAGGTCAATCAAGCCTTTCCAATCAGTCGGGTTTATCAGGCCCATATTCCAACTAGCCCAGCTGGCTATTGGTTGTTTGGATTTGCATCGAAAAAATACCACCCTGTCAAAGATTTTGACAAGGAAGGTTGGAAAAAACGCCAGCTTTTCACAGAATACTACACTGCAAACTTACACGTGGGATCCTTTATGTTGCCCAAGTATGTTGAGGACATTTTAGAAGAAGAGGAAGGAAAAAAATGAGTCGTTTACTAGTTATTGGTTGTGGGGGCGTTGCCCAAGTTGCTATTTCAAAGATTTGTCAAGATAGCGAAACATTTACAGAGATTATGATTGCTAGCCGTACCAAGTCAAAATGCGATGACTTGAAAGCGAAGCTAGAAGGCAAAACAAGTACTAAAATTGAAACTGCAGCACTTGATGCTGACAAGGTTGAAGAAGTGATTGCCCTGATTGAAAGCTACAAACCAGAAGCTGTTTTGAATGTAGCTCTGCCTTATCAAGATTTAACCATTATGGATGCTTGTTTGGCAACAGGTGTTCACTATATCGATACAGCCAACTACGAAGCAGAAGACACAGAAGACCCTGAGTGGCGTGCTATCTACGAAAAACGTTGTAAGGAACTTGGTTTTACAGCCTACTTTGACTACTCATGGCAGTGGGCTTATCAAGAGAAATTCAAAGAAGCAGGCTTGACTGCTCTTCTTGGTTCTGGTTTTGACCCAGGTGTAACTAGTGTCTTTTCAGCTTATGCCCTCAAACACTATTTTGATGAAATCCATTATATCGACATTTTAGACTGTAATGGCGGTGACCACGGTTATCCATTTGCAACCAACTTTAATCCAGAAATTAATCTCCGTGAGGTTTCTGCGTCAGGTTCTTACTGGGAAGATGGGAAATGGGTCGAAGTCGAAGCTATGTCTATCAAGCGTGAGTATGATTTCCCTCAAGTTGGACAAAAAGATATGTATCTCCTTCACCATGAAGAAATTGAATCGCTGGCCAAGAACATTCCTGGAGTCAAACGCATTCGTTTCTTTATGACTTTTGGTCAATCTTACTTGACACATATGAAATGTCTTGAAAATGTAGGACTCCTTCGTACGGATACCATTAACTTCAATGGACAAGACATCGTTCCGATTCAATTCTTAAAAGCCTTGCTTCCAGCCCCTGCCAGTCTTGGGCCACGTACAGTCGGAAAAACCAATATTGGATGTATCTTTACAGGTGTCAAAGATGGCGTTGAAAAGACTATCTACATCTACAATGTTTGCGACCATCAAGAGTGCTATGCAGAAGTCGGGTCACAAGCAATTTCATACACGACAGGAGTTCCAGCCATGATTGGGACAAAATTAGTCATGAACGGAACTTGGAAACAAGCTGGAGTGTATAACCTTGAGGAGTTAGATCCAGATCCATTCATGGAAGCTTTGAATGAGTATGGTTTGCCATGGGTTGTGGTTGAAAATCCACAAATGGTGGACTAATGAAGTTAGAACAAGTACCAACACCAGCCTATGTTATTGACTTGGCCAAGTTAGAAGCTAATTGCCGCATTCTACAATATGTACAAGAAGAGGCCGGTTGCAAGGTCTTGCTTGCCCAGAAGGCATATTCCCTCTACAAAACTTATCCCTTGATTAGCCAGTATCTATCAGGTACGACAGCTAGTGGACTCTATGAGGCCAAATTGGCAAGGGAAGAATTTCCTGGTGAAGTCCATGTATTTGCGCCTGCTTTCAAGGATGCAGACTTGGAGGAATTGCTAGAGATAACGGACCATATCGTCTTTAACTCAGAGAGACAGTTGCGTAAACACGGTCCGCGTTGTCGAGAGGCTGGTGTCAGTGTTGGTTTGCGCCTCAACCCTCAGTGTTCAACTCAAGGAGATCACGCGCTCTATGACCCTTGTGCACCAGGTTCTCGCTTTGGAGTTACTATAGACAAGATTCCGAGTGATTTGCTAGATTTGGTTGACGGACTTCATTTTCATACCCTTTGCGAGCAGGGAGCAGATGATTTACAAACAACTTTGAAAACAGTAGAAGAACAGTTTGGTCCCTACTTACATGAGGTAAAATGGCTCAATATGGGTGGTGGTCATCATATTACAAGAGAAGGTTACGATGTGGATTTGCTGATTTCAGAAATCAAGCGTATCCGAAAAACTTACAATCTTGAAATCTATATCGAGCCTGGTGAAGCCATTGCGCTTAATGCGGGTTATTTAGCAACTGAGGTATTAGATATTGTAGAAAACGGTATGGAAATCTTGGTTTTAGACGCCTCTGCGACCTGCCATATGCCTGATGTACTTGAGATGCCCTATCGTCCACCTTTGAGAAATGGCTTTGAGGCACAGGAAAAAGCCCATACCTACAGACTTTCTTCTAATACCTGTCTGACGGGCGATGTGATTGGTGATTATAGTTTTGAAAATCCAGTCCAAATCGGAGACAGACTTTATTTTCAAGACATGGCCATTTATTCTTTTGTCAAAAATAATACCTTTAATGGTATTGGATTGCCAAGTCTCTATCTCATGGACGAACAGGGAGACTGTAGCTTACTCAAAGCTTTTGGCTATCAAGACTTTAAAGGGAGATTATCATGATGGACAGTCCAAAAAAATTAGGCTATCACATGCCAGCAGAGTACGAACCCCATCATGGTACCCTCATGATATGGCCGACTCGACCAGGATCATGGCCTTTTCAAGGAAAGGCTGCTAAAAGAGCATTTACTCAGATCATCGAGACCATAGCAGAAGGGGAAAGAGTCTATCTTTTGGTGGAGCAGGCCTATCTATCTGAAGCCCAATCCTATCTTGGAGACAAGGTTGTTTATTTAGACATTCCCACCAATGATGCCTGGGCGCGTGATACAGGTCCGACTATTCTTGTCAATGATGAAGGCCAGAAATTAGCCGTGGATTGGGCCTTCAATGCTTGGGGAGGCACCTATGATGGTCTTTATCAAGATTATGAAGAGGATGACCAAGTAGCCAGTCGTTTTGCTGAGGCCTTGGAAAGGCCTGTCTATGATGCTAAACCTTTTGTACTGGAAGGAGGCGCAATCCATAGCGATGGTCAAGGAACTATTCTCGTAACTGAAAGTTGCTTGCTTAGTCCTGGTCGCAATCCTAACTTGACTAAAGAGGAGATTGAAAACACATTATTAGAAAGTCTTGGTGCTGAAAAAGTTATTTGGCTTCCTTATGGTATTTATCAGGATGAAACCAATGAACACGTCGATAATGTTGCTGCCTTTGTTGGTCCTGCTGAGCTTGTTTTGGCTTGGACAGATGACGAAAATGATCCCCAGTATGCCATGTCAAAAGCAGATCTCGAATTCTTAGAGCAAGAAACAGATGCAAAAGGTCGTCACTTCACTATTCATAAACTTCCAATTCCAGCTCTTCATCAAGTTGTAACCGAAGAGGATTTGCCAGGCTACATCTATGAAGAAGGAGAAGAAGAGCGATACGCAGGTGAACGACTAGCAGCTTCCTACGTAAACTTTTATATTGCCAACAAGGCTGTCCTAGTTCCTCAGTTTCAAGATAAAAACGACCAAGTAGCCTTAGATATTCTCAGTGAGTGTTTCCCAGACCGTAAAGTTGTCGGAATTCCAGCCAGAGATATTCTCTTAGGTGGTGGCAATATCCACTGTATCACCCAACAAATCCCAGAATAGGAGAAAAAGATGAGAAATGTAAGAGTTGCAGCCATTCAGATGCAATGCGCCAAGGATGTGGCAACAAATATTCAAACAGCGGAGCGCTTAGTACGTCAGGCTACAGAACAAGGCGCTCAAATCATTCTCTTACCAGAGTTGTTTGAACGTCCCTATTTCTGTCAGGAACGTCAGTATGACTACTACCAGCATGCCCAGTCGGTGACAGACAATACAGCTATTCAGCATTTTAAAACCATTGCCAAGGAGCTAAAGGTCGTTTTACCAATCAGTTTCTATGAAAAAGATGGTAATGTCTTGTATAACTCTATTGCCGTCATTGATGCAGATGGTGAGGTGCTGGGTGTTTATCGAAAGACCCACATACCAGATGACCATTATTATCAAGAAAAATTTTATTTCACACCTGGCAACACAGGTTTCAAGGTCTGGGATACTCTCTATGCCAAGATCGGGATCGGTATCTGTTGGGATCAATGGTTCCCTGAAACAGCCCGCTGTCTTGCGTTAAATGGTGCTGAATTGCTCTTTTATCCTACAGCCATTGGTTCAGAGCCAATTTTAGATACGGATAGTTTTGGTCATTGGCAACGTACCATGCAAGGACACGCAGCAGCAAATATTGTTCCAGTCATCTCAGCCAATCGTTATGGATTGGAAGAGGTCACGCCTAGTGAGGAAAATGGCGGACAGAGTTCCAGTCTTGACTTCTACGGTTCCTCCTTTATGACGGATGAAACAGGAGCTATTCTAGAACGAGCTGAAAGACAAGAAGAAGCTGTTCTGTTAGCTACTTATGACCTAGACAAGGGAGCAAGTGAACGCCTAAACTGGGGCTTGTTTCGAGATAGAAGACCAGAAATGTATCAACGAATTACGGACTAGTAGGGGAGAAATGAGAGGTTCATTCTGCTAGACTAACTTCTTATTAGCAACTATAAGATACTATGGTATCTAGTAAATCGATTTTTATGATTCACTATTCTTTTATCTTGATTAGTCCGTATTTTATACTAGACTTCCTGCAAAACTAGAATCCTAGTTCATGATTGATAATACCAGCAATCAAATTCATTCGTAATCCGAAGCGTTTACGATGATTTCGATAGGTTGTTGAAAACATTTTAAACGTTTTTACTGTGGCAAAAATATTCTCAACCTTGCTGCTCTCCTTAGATAGTGCATGGTTACAGGCTTTGTCTTCAAGAGTTAATGGCTTAAGTTTACTTGATTTCCTCGGAGTTTGTGCTTGAGGATATATCTTCATGAGTCCTTGATAAGCACTGTCAGCCAAGATTTTACCAGCTTGTCCGATATTTCTGCGACTCATTTTGAACAACTTCATATCGTGACAATAGTTCACAGTGATCTCCAAAGAAATAATTCTCCCTTGACTTGTGACAATCGCTTGAGCCTTCATAGCGTGGCATTTCTTTTTACCAGAATCATTCTCTAATTGTTTTTTAAGGCGATGGATTTTTACTTCCGTCGCATCAATCATTACCGTGTCCTCAGAACTGAGAGGAGGTCTTGAAATCGTAAAACCACTTTGAACAAGAGTTACTTCAACCCATTGACTCCGATGGGTTAAGTTGCTTTCGTGGATACCAAAATCAGCCGCAATTTGTTCATAAGTTCGATATTCTCGCACATATTGAAGTCGCCATAAGAAGGTATTCTAGGCTTAGTTTAGGTTTTCGTCCCCCTTTTGCGTGTTTACCTTGATAAGCTGTTTTCAATACATCTAACATCTCTTCAAAAGTCGTGCGCTGAACAGCAACAAGGAGCTTAAATCGTGTATCAGTTAGTTGTTTACTTGCTTCATAATTTTATTGTATCATATTTTTGTTTCACAGGAAGTCTATTATATTTAAGGATATTTGAAAGCTGTATTTTAGAAAAACAATTATGGAGTTTTGATATTTTCTTAGTTTCAAACAAGCATGTTATAATAAAGCTATGGCATATAGTACAGATTTTAAACATCGAGAATTAGATTACATCAAAGAGGGGCACAGCCATGTCGAGGCAGCCAAGGTTTTTGATGTTGGCGTCAGAACTCTCTTCATGTGGGAAAAGAAAGACGTGAACAAGGACACTCATACTAAGCTAAAATAAAAAAGCATTATATAGTAG
>NZ_VMLA01000074.1:0-36242 GCF_013276425.1 Streptococcus sp. 3874
TCGTTATTGGGCGGTTACGAAGCAACCAATAATCTCATTAAGCTTATCAAACGAAATGCCTTTGGATTTCGGAACTTTGAAAACTTCAAAAAACGGATTTTTATCGCTCTGAACATCAAAAAAGAAAGGACGAAATTTGTCCTTTCTCGAGCTTAGCTGACTTCAACCCACTACAGTTGACAAAGAGCATAAAAATTGACATGGAAATTATAAAACCATTATTAGTTTAACCCTTGTTGGTAACGTGCCAATTCGGCTTGGTTCGCCCAAACATAGTGACCTGGACGGATTTCTACCATAGATGGCTTATCAGTCTCATAATCGTGTTGACTTGGGTCGTAAACCTTCAAGACCTTCTTACGTTCCAAGATTGGATCTGGGATTGGTACCGCTGAAAGCAAGGCTTGAGTATATGGGTGAATTGGATTGTTAAACAATTCTTCTGTCTCTGCAACCTCTACAATAACACCCTTGTAAATAACTGCGATACGATCTGAAATAAAACGAACAACCGACAAGTCATGGGCGATAAAGAGATAGGTCAAGCCAAGTTCTTTTTGGAATTTTTTGAGCAAGTTTAAGACTTGGGCACGCACAGAAACGTCCAAGGCTGAAATTGGTTCATCCGCAATAACAAAGTCTGGTTGCATGACCAAGGCACGGGCAATACCGATACGTTGACGTTGACCACCTGAAAACTCATGAGGGTAACGAGTCAAATGCTCAGCAAGCAGACCCACTTCACGGATAATATTTTGAACTTTCTCTTCACGCTCTGCTTCATCCTTAAACAAATGGTGATTGTAAAGACCTTCAGAAATAATATAATCAACAGTCGCACGTTCATTCAAACTTGCCGCAGGGTCTTGGAAAATCATCTGGATACGACGAATCAATTCCGCAGCTTGTTCACGCGATTTCTTACCATTAATCTTTTGACCCTCAAAAATGATATCTCCATTACTTGTATCATTGAGACCGATGATAGCACGACCAATAGTTGTTTTCCCACTACCTGACTCACCAACAAGCGAGAACGTTTCTCCCTTGTTGATAAAGAAGTTAGCATTTTTAACCGCGACAAACTTCTTACTTCCTTCACCGAAGGAAATTTCTAAATCTTTAATTTCTACTAATTTTTCAGACATTTCCTTCCTCCTAGTCAGCCAGATGGGCAAATCCCATTTTTTCACGGATCTTATCATGGAGATTTGCAATCACAGCTGGTTTTTCTACTTTTGGAGCATCCTCATGAAGTAGCCAAGTTTTAGCCCAATGTGTCTCTGATACTGAGAATTGAGGAGCTTTTTGTTCGAAGTCAATCTGCATTGCATAGTCAGAACGCAAGGCAAAGGCATCCCCTTTCAGGTCAGTATAAAGTGACGGAGGTGTTCCTGGGATTGAGTAAAGATCCCCTTTATCATCAGCAAGCTGAGGCAAGCTAGACAAGAGACTCCATGTATATGGATGGCAAGCGTCATAGAAGACTTCCTCAACAGTTCCATACTCAACGATTTCTCCTGCATACATAACCGCTACCTTATCCGCAATACTTGCTACCACACCAAGGTCGTGAGTGATAAAGATTGTTGTGAAATGATACTCGTTTTGTAAAGATTTTAGCAAATCAATAATCTGAGCTTGAATGGTTACATCCAAGGCAGTTGTTGGCTCATCACAGATCAAGACATCAGGTCGGCAGGCAAGGGCAATCGCAATAACGATACGTTGACGCATTCCTCCAGAATATTGGAATGGGTATTCATCAAAACGTCTATCTGCATCTGGAATCCCAACCTTATTCATGTAGTCAATGGCCAATTCTTTTGCTTCCTTGGCTGTTTTTCCTTGGTGTTTTACAATAACTTCTGTAATCTGGCTACCAATTGTTTTAATGGGGTCCAAACTAGTCATTGGATCCTGGAAGATAGTCGCAATCTTAGCACCACGAATTTGTTCCCAATCCTTGTGAGAAGATAAAGCTGTCAAATCCTGACCACGGTAGTCAATACTACCTTGGGCAATGCGACCATTTTCTTCGAGCATACCTGTGAAGGTCTTTGTCAAAACAGATTTACCTGATCCTGACTCACCTACCAAGGCTAATACTTCTCCTTCAACTAGTTCAAGGGAAACGCCGCGAATGGCTGTCAATACTTTGTCACGAACGTCAAATTCCACGACAATATCGCGAGCAGTCAAAATTACATTTTTTTCTTTTGTCATTTCTACTCCTATCTATGTGTACGTGGATCACTAGCATCCGCTAAGTTTTGACCAACTACGAAAAGGGACAAGGATACCAAGACAAGAGTTGTCAATGGAATCCAGAACAAGTAAGCATTGGTTGTTACGTTTTGTGAATAATCCGAAATCAAACGACCCAAACTTGGCACGGTAATCGGTAATCCTAGACCGAAGAAAGACAAGAAGGCTTCGTATGAGATAAAGCTTGGAAGCATTTGAGTCATGGTTGTCACAATAACAGATACCAATTGTGGCATGATGTTTTTGGCAACAATCTTCAAGGTTGGTGTTCCCAAAGTACGTGACGCCAAGTTGTATTCCAAATCACGGTAACGCAAGATTTGCACACGGATCATGAAGGCAATCCCAATCCATGTCGTCACACTCATAGCAAAAATCAGATTCCAGAATCCAGCTCCGATTGAGTAAGTCAAGACAATGACAATCAAAAGAGATGGGATGTTTGAGATGACGTTATAAACTTCCATCATGACACGGTCAACTGATTTTGAAATTCCCCAAATACCACCGACAAAAACACCGATAACCAAGTTAATCACTGTCGCAATCACAGAAATGAGGATAGAGTTACGAGCTCCAAACCAGACACCGTCAAAGAGTGATTTACCGTTACTGTCTGTACCGAACCAATGCTCAGCATTTGGCTTGATATAACGAGCACTAAAGTCGTTTACCTTGCTGACATCATTGAAATCAAACTTAGAAAACATTGGGTAGATGAAACTCATCAAAATGATGGCTACCAAGATTCCCAACATGACTACAGTTGATTTTTTCTTCATAAATTGTCTAAACACTGATTTCCAGTAAGAATATGCTGGCGCATCAATAGTTTCAGAGGCAAAATCGTCACGTTTTACAAACTGAAATTTTTCTTTATCGATTGTAGACATTATTTGCCTCCTTTCTCAGTCAATTTAATACGTGGGTCAATAATAGTCATCCAAATATCTCCCAAAAGACGTGAGAAGATAGAAATACATGTAAAGATGAAGACAAGACCAACGACCATAGAGTTATTAGATGCTTTTACAGAGTCAATCAACATTTTACCCATACCTGGGAAGGCGAAGACTGTTTCAGTAAGGGTTGCACCACCGATAACCCCAATAATAGCACCAGGAATTCCTGAAACCAGCGGAACCATGGCATTTTTAAAGATGTGTTTGTTTGAAATTTCTTTTTCAGACAAACCTTTTGCACGAGCGAAACGAACAAAGTCTTGAGATTGCAAGTCAATCATGTAACGACGAATCCAAATAGCTGTACCAGGAGCACCCAACAAACCAAGGATGACTGCTGGTAAAACGTAAGAACGCCAATCTCCAGCTCCCAAGATAGGGAACGAATCTGGAAGACCAATAGATGATCCAATCAATCGAACGATGTAAACCAAGGCAATGGTTGGAAGAGCAAGCAAGAAGGTCAAAGCCCCCGTTGAGAAGCTATCAATCCAAGTGTTCTTGAAACGAGCCATGGCTGAACCAAGTGGCACTGCAATCGCATAAGAAATCACCAAACCAATCAAACCAGTAATAGCAGAGCTGACAATCATAGATGGATATTGGTAATTACTTTCAGTCGCTGTATAAGGATCATCTTTCCCATAGCTAGCTACTTCACGAGAGTCAGCCTGACTAGGTGACTTGTAGGTTCTTGAGTAAATATTTACAGAAGACGTTTTCTTACCTGTTGGGAACTGAACTTGGGCAGTTTTAGTTTGTCCTTGACCTTGAGTAATAACCTGAAGAACTGGTGTATTAGCATAGGTTGGGTAAGAGTCACCTAAATTGATGTTCACAAAATTTTGATGCACAAATGGGAACTGACTGTTAAAGTACAAGAGATATTTATGTTTAGTTCCTGAACCGACCAATGACCATCCGATAGCTGGATCATTTTCGAAACGAAGGTAACGTTTCAAGTCTGGATTTTCAGGGTCTTGGATTTTATTTGTATGGTCAATGTCAATCAAGTTAGCATAGAAGTGAAAAACACGTTCAAAAATGGGGATTTCACGACTAGCATAGAATTGACCACTTTCAGTAAATTCTCCCAAGGTCCAACCATGACCTAATTGATTGATGTACTTTTCATAAATAGCTTTATTGGTCGCATTTGCTTCTACTGTTACAGAAGAATCCATGCTACTTGCCTTTTCTTGCAACTCTTTAGTATCGTAATACTCAATGTAGCCCATACGCTCAAACACAGTATTTTCATAGTTATCACGTTTATCAGCCGTTGTCGCAATTTTATTATAGTTAGGGTCCTGCTTGAAAATCAATTTTCGAGGAACCAAGGTATAGATAATCGTGTAGGTCAAAGTCGTCACTAAGAAAATCGAAACCAATGACCGCAAAACACGCATAAAAATATATTTTTTCATATTATTTCCTTTAAAAATCCCAAAAGAACCTTCTCCTCATGGAGAGAAAGTTCTATTAGAAATTATTTACTTCACATGACTTGCCAATTCTTTTTGAGCTTTCTCATTTGATTCAGCTTTTTCTTTCAACCATTTTTCACGAGCTTTTTCATACTCTTTCTTAGTCACCGCTTTATCTTGCAATTTCAAATATTTGAAGTAAACATCTGACCCCTTAGAGCCTGTTTGCGCAGAAGCTCCAGTAAATGGAACAACTCGTGAAAGCACCGGTGCTGCACCAGAAGAAGCCATAGCAGGAATAAAGAGAGAACTATCAGTCAACCATGCTTGAGCCGCTGCATATTTTTCATAACGGACATTCAAGTCGCTTGTCTCTTTGGCAGCTTCATCAACTAATTTATCGTATTCTTTCAAACCAACTTGAACTACTGAAGGGCTACTTGGATTATCAAATCCTAAATATGTTTTTGTAGTTTCACTGCTAGTTGTTTTTAAAATATCCAAGTAAGTAGATGGGTCTTGATAGTCTGGTCCCCATGTAACTCCTCCTGATACATCCCAATCCTCAGATGAAGCATTGGCAGCATAGTAAGTAATATTAAGGAATTCATCACGTGTCATTTGTTGAATATCGACAACGACATTTTCAACACCAAGAACTGTTTCTACAGATTGTTTAAAGGACTGAATACGGGCGATGTAGCCTTTTGATGCTTGGTCTACTGGAACATCCAGATGAATAGGAAACTGAACGCCATCTGCTTCTAAAGCTTTCTTAGCTTTCGCAAACTCTGCCTTGGCCTTGTCAGCATTGAATAAACCATCCTGCCCATCAGCTAAATTCACACCTTTCCACTCATCTCCATAAGCAGGAAGTTGAGCAGCGACTAAATCACCAAAGGTCTTCTCACCAACTGAAACAAAGTCTGGTTTTACAAATAGATTACGAACTGCTAAAGCTGCTCCATCTTTACCATTGATTTGAGCTGAGTAAGCTGAGCGATCAAGAGCAAAATTCAAGGCTTGACGGAAATCTTTGTTAAGCAATGCCTTCTTAGTAGCTGCTTTCTCTGAATCGGTAGTTTTAGAAGTATAGTTGTAACTTTGGCGATCAATATTCACACCCAGACCAGCAATCCCAGAGCCTGGTTGTGTATAATAGATATTGTCCTTGTATTTTTCTGCAACCTTAGAATAGTTGGAGCTGGTAGGGAAAAGACGGGCATAACTATAAGCTCCACTAGTGAAGTTACGCTCTAGCGACTCCTGATCTGAGCCATCATAGTAAGCCAGATTTATAGTATCTAGGTGGACGTTTTCTTTGTCCCAATATTGTTCATTTTTTACAAACTCTACAGAAGATTTTGCAGTCAACCCTTTCAACAAGAATGGCCCATTATAAAGCAAGGATGTCGGATCTGTTGGTTTAGCAAAATCGCTTCCTTTTGATGTTTCGAATTCTTCATTCAGAGGCCAGAAAATAGAATAGGTCAACTTAGAGTTCCAGAACGGTTCAGGCTGGTTCAAAGTGTATTGTAACGTATAATCATCAACCGCCTTGACACCAACTGTTGAAAAATCTGTTGAAGTTCCTGATAGATAATCTGCCAAGCCTTTAACCGAGTTTTCAGCTAGATACATAGCTTCTGATTTTTTATCTGCTGCGTGTTTTAAGCCGTTCACGAAATCTTTAGCCGTCACCTCTGCATATTCTTCTCCATCAGAGGTAAACCATTTAACCCCTTTACGAATCTTATAAGTGTAGGTCAAACCATCCTTAGAGACTTCCCAATCCTCTGCAACTGCAGGAGCAAGATTACCGTAATTATCGTTAGTGAATAAACCATCAATCCCATTTGAAGTCACTACTGTTGTACTATTTTTACTTGAAATCAGGTAGTCCAAGGTTTCTGGGTCTGCTGTATAAACATAGCCATAAGCTTTAGGGGCTGATGAATCAGATGATTTTGAAGAACTGCATGCTGCAAGTACACCTGCTGCTAATAAAACAAGACCTGCTGTAGCAAATACACGATTTTTTTTCATTTTCTACTCCTCTGTTTATGTGAATTATAGATTGACAACCATTATATCACACTATCCATTAAAAATCAAACAAATTTTCAGAATATTTAGGCTTGTTGGCACAAATTTTTCATTTTTTTGAATATATGATTCAAATTGTCGTTCGAAATGTCAAAGACTACAGTGAAAATAGGAAATTTGACGCAGAAACTTTGGAGCTTAGGAAGACATACAGTAAAATAAAATACGGACGGAACAATGTGATTTTGGAATTCAAATCATTTTATAACAATATTAGACTTCCTGCAAAACTAGAATCCTAGTTCATGAATTGATAATGCCAGCAATCAAATTCATTCGTAATCCGAAGCGTTTACGATGATTTCGATAGGTTGTTGAAAACTATTTTAAACGTTTTCATAGTGAAATGAAATAAGAACGGGACAAATCAATCAAGACAGTCAAATCGATTTCTAACAATGTTTTAGAAGTAGAGGTGTACTATTCTAGTTTCAATCTACTATACTTTGTCAAAAATACTCTCAACCTTGATTCTCTCCTTAGATAGCGCATGGTTACAGGCTTTATCTTCAGCTGTTAGCGGCTTGAGTTTGCTGGATTTACGTGGAGTTTGTGCTTGAGGATCTATCTTCATGATTCCTTGATAACCACTGTCAGCCAAGATTTTACCAGCTTGTCCGATATTTCTGCGACTCATTTTGAACAACTTCATATCATGACAATAGTTCACAGTGATCTCCAAAGAAACAATTCTCCCTTGACTTGTGACAATCGCTTGAGCCTTCATAGCGTGGCATTTCTTTTTACCAGAATCATTCGCTAATTGTTTTTTTAGGGCGATTGATTTTTACTTCCGTCGCATCAATCATTACCGTGTCCTCAGAACTGAGAGGAGGTCTTGAAATCGTAAAACCACTTTGAACAAGAGTTACTTCAACCCATTGACTCCGATGGGTTAAGTTGCTTTCGTGGATACCAAGATCAGCCGCAATTTGTTCATAAGTTCGATATTTTCGCACATATTGAAGTCGCCATAAGAAGGTCTTCTAGGCTTAGTTTAGGTTTTCGTCCCCCTTTTGCGTGTTTACCTTGATAAGCTGTTTTCAATACAGCTAACATCTCTTCAAAAGTGGTGCGCTGAACACCAACAAGACGCTTGAATCGTGCATCAGTTAGTTGTTTACTTGCTTCATAATTCATAGAACTACTATACCATGTTTTGTTTCGCAGGAAGTCTAATAAATAAAAACTCTTTAAAATTTTGTTGGGAAAATGGGAAAAGATATAAATGGAAACTTAGTATAACACTTGGAAAACTCTGTAAAAATAGTAAGTCAATTCATGCTTCGTTTTTTCTCTAGGGAAGTTGGGCGGCTATATTTCTATGACCATTTGTCGGAATAAACATCCCTGCCAAGGGTCTATAGAAAAACTTTTGTTATCAGATTTAGATGCCCAACTTGTCATTTATACTCTTTCATATAGGACTTTCTATAAGGATGGAAAAAAGAAGGGAAATTTGATAAGATAGGAATATGGATTTTGAAAAAATTGAACAAGCTTATACCTATTTACTAGAGAATGTCCAAGTCATCCAAAGTGATTTGGCGACCAACTTTTATGACGCCTTGGTGGAGCAAAATAGCATCTATCTGGATGGTGAGACAGAGCTAAAACAGGTCAAAGAGAACAATCAAGCCCTTAAGCGCTTAGTGCTTCGCAAAGAAGAATGGCTCAAGACCTACCAATTTCTCTTGATGAAGGCTGGGCAGACAGAGCCTCTACAGGCTAATCACCAGTTTACGCCAGATGCTATTGCCTTGCTTTTGGTATTTATTGTGGAAGAGTTGTTTACAGAGGAAGAAATCACTATCCTCGAAATGGGTTCTGGCATGGGAATTCTGGGCGCTACTTTCTTGACCTCGCTTGATAAAAAGGTGGATTACTTGGGAATGGAAGTGGATGATTTGCTGATTGATTTGGCAGCTAGCATGGCAGACGTGATCGGATTGCAGGCTGGCTTTGTCCAAGGAGATGCCGTTCGTCCACAAATGCTCAAAGAAAGCGATGTGGTCATCAGCGACTTGCCGGTCGGCTATTATCCTGATGATGCCGTTGCGTCGCGTCATCAAGTTGCTTCTAGCCAAGAATATACTTACGCCCATCACTTGCTCATGGAACAAGGGCTTAAGTATCTCAAGTTAGACGGATACGCTATTTTTCTAGCTCCGAGTGATTTGTTGACCAGCCCTCAAAGTGATTTGTTAAAAGGGTGGCTGAAAGAAGAGGCGAGTCTGGTTGCTATGATTAGTCTGCCTGAAAATCTCTTTGCCAATGTCAACCAATCTAAGGCTATTTTTATCTTACAGAAGAAAAATGAAATAGCAGTAGAGCCTTTTGTGTATCCACTTGCTAGCTTGCAAGATGCAAGCATTTTAATGAAATTCAAAGAAAATTTTCAAAATTGGAGCAAAGGTACTGAAATATAAAATAGATTTTGTTATAATAGTTGAAAACGCTTAAAAGAGGTAATTGATAATGACAAAAACAATCGCAATAAATGCAGGAAGTTCAAGTTTAAAATGGCAATTATACTTAATGCCAGAAGAAAAAGTATTGGCGAAAGGCTTGATTGAACGTATCGGTTTGAAAGATTCAATTTCAACTGTAAAATTTGATGGCCGTTCTGAACAACAAATTTTAGATATCGAAAATCACACACAAGCTGTTAAAATCTTATTGGATGACTTGATTCGTTTCGATATTATCAAGGCTTATGATGAGATTACAGGTGTTGGACACCGTGTTGTTGCGGGTGGAGAATATTTCAAAGAATCAACAGTTGTTGAGGGGGATGTTTTAGAAAAAGTTGAAGAGTTGAGTTTGTTGGCTCCTCTCCACAATCCAGCCAATGCAGCAGGTGTTCGTGCCTTCAAGGAATTGTTGCCAGACATTACCAGTGTAGTTGTTTTTGATACTTCCTTCCACGCAAGTATGCCAGAGAAAGCTTATCGCTACCCTCTACCAACAAAATATTACACAGAAAACAAGGTTCGTAAATACGGTGCTCATGGTACAAGTCACCAGTTTGTAGCAGGAGAAGCTGCAAAACTCTTGGGACGTCCATTAGAAGACTTGAAGTTGATTACCTGTCATATTGGTAACGGAGGCTCAATTACAGCTGTGAAAGCCGGCAAATCTGTTGACACTTCTATGGGCTTCACTCCTCTGGGTGGTATTATGATGGGAACGCGTACAGGGGACATTGATCCAGCTATCATTCCTTATTTAATGCAATATACAGAGGATTTTAATACACCAGAAGATATCAGTAGTGTTCTTAATCGTGAATCGGGTCTTTTGGGAGTTTCTGCTAATTCTAGCGATATGCGTGACATAGAAGCTGCTGTAGCAGAAGGGAATCACGACGCTAGCTTGGCTTATGAAATGTATGTTGACCGTATTCAAAAACATATCGGTCAGTACCTTGCAGTGCTAAATGGAGCAGATGCCATTGTTTTCACAGCAGGTGTCGGTGAAAATGCAGAGAATTTCCGTCGTGATGTAATCTCAGGGATTTCGTGGTTTGGTTGTGATGTTGATGATGAAAAGAATGTCTTTGGCGTTACAGGAGACATCTCAACAGAGGCAGCTAAAATCCGTGTCTTGGTTATTCCAACAGATGAAGAATTAGTCATTGCCCGTGACGTTGAACGCTTGAAAAAATAAGTGAAACTAAAAAAATATTCAATACAAGGAGTTGGGAAAGTTATTTTTCCAGCTTCTTTTTCTGATGAAATTGTCCAAAACCTTGCTATGATTGGCTTTTTTGAAAAATATGGTATAATAGTAGTAATTTAATAGATGGAGTTGAGTTTTGAAGAAAAACTTTCGTGTAAAAAGAGAGAAAGATTTTAAGGCGATTTTCAAGGAGGGGACAAGTTTTGCCAATCGCAAATTTGTCGTCTACCAACTAGAAAACCAGAAAAATCATTTTCGAGTAGGTCTATCAGTTAGCAAAAAGCTGGGGAATGCGGTCACTAGAAATCAAATCAAGAGACGAATCCGACATATTATCCAGAATGCAAAAGGGAGTCTGGTAGAAGATGTCGACTTTGTTGTCATTGCTCGAAAAGGGGTTGAAACCTTGGGATACGCAGAGATGGAGAAAAATCTACTCCACGTATTAAAATTATCAAAGATTTACCAGGAAGGAAATGGGAGTGAAAAAGAAACTAAAGTTGACTAGTTTGCTAGGACTGTCTCTATTGATCATGACAGCCTGTGCGACTAATGGGGTAACTAGCGATATTACAGCCGATTCGGCTGTTTTTTGGAGTAAATTGGTTTACTTCTTTGCGGAAATCATTCGCTTTTTATCGTTTGATATTAGTATCGGAGTGGGGATTATTCTCTTTACGGTCTTGATTCGTACAGTCCTCTTGCCAGTCTTTCAGGTGCAAATGGTGGCTTCTAGGAAAATGCAGGAAGCTCAGCCACGCATTAAGGCGCTTCGAGAACAATATCCAGGTCGAGATATGGAAAGCAGAACCAAACTAGAGCAGGAAATGCGTAAAGTATTTAAAGAAATGGGTGTCAGACAGTCAGACTCTCTTTGGCCGATTTTGATTCAGATGCCGGTTATTTTGGCCCTGTTCCAAGCCCTATCAAGAGTTGACTTTTTAAAGACAGGTCATTTCTTATGGATTAACCTTGGTAGTGTGGATACAACCCTTGTTCTTCCGATTTTAGCAGCAGTATTCACCTTTTTAAGTACTTGGTTGTCCAACAAAGCTTTGTCTGAGCGAAATGGCGCTACGACTGCGATGATGTATGGGATTCCAGTCTTGATTTTTATCTTTGCAGTTTATGCGCCAGGTGGAGTCGCCCTATACTGGACAGTGTCTAATGCTTATCAAGTCTTGCAAACCTATTTCTTGAACAATCCATTCAAGATTATCGCAGAGCGCGAGGCTGTAGTACAGGCACAGAAAGATTTGGAAAATAGAAAAAGAAAAGCCAAGAAAAAGGCTCAGAAAACGAAATAATAAGGAGGAATCTGGTAATGGTAGTATTTACAGGTTCAACTGTTGAAGAAGCAATCCAAAAAGGATTGAAAGAATTAGATATTCCAAGGAAGAAGGCACATATTAAAGTCATTTCTAGGGAGAAAAAAGGCTTTCTTGGTTTATTTGGTAAAAAACCAGCCCAAGTGCATATTGAAGCGATTAGTGAAACGACTGTTGTCAAAGCAAATCAACAAGCTGTAAAGGGAGTTCCAAAACAAATCAATGATTTGAATGAGCCTGTTAAAACAGTTAGTGAAGCGACCGTTGATTTGGGTCATGTTGTAGAGGCAATTAAAAAGATTGAGGAAGAAGGCCAAGGTATTTCTGATGAAGTCAAGGCTGAAATCTTAAAACATGAAAGACATGCCAGCACTATCTTAGAAGAAACTGGTCACATTGAGATTTTAAATGAACTTCAAATCGAGGAAGCGATGAGGGAAGATGAGGGCGCTGATGACCTTGAAACTGAGCAAGACCAGACTGAAAATCAAGACCTGACAGAGATGGGCTTGAAAGTTGGACCAAGCTTTGATATTGAACAAGTAGCTACGGAAGTAACGACTTATGTTCAAACAATTATTGATTATATGGACGTTGAGGCGACGATTTCAAATGACTATAACCGTCGTAGCATCAATCTACAAATTAACACCAACGAACCAGGTCGTATTATCGGTTACCATGGTAAAGTCTTGAAGTCCTTGCAACTGTTGGCTCAAAATTATCTTTATAATAGCTATTCAAGAACCTTCTATATTACAATCAATGTCAATGATTATGTTGAACACCGTGCAGAAGTCTTGCAGACCTATGCGCAAAAATTGGCGACTCGTGTTTTAGAAGAAGGCCGCAGTCATCAAACAGATCCCATGTCAAATAGCGAACGCAAGATTATCCACCGTATTATTTCACGTATGGATGGCGTGACTAGTTACTCTGAGGGTGACGAGCCCAATCGCTATGTCGTTGTAGATACAGAATAAGTAAAATCAGGTTTATCCTGATTTTTTGCTAGCTAGAGGAGATGAAACGGATGCTGAATAAGATAAGAGATTATTTAGACTTTGCTGGTTTGCAGTACCGTAATCCTGATAAAGCGGGAGCAGAGCGAGAGAAGATGCTGGAATTGCGCTATAAAGGCCAAGAGGCACGAAAGGCTTTTACAGAACTGGCCAAAGCCTTTCAAGCAAGCCATCCAGAATGGCAACTCCAACAGACTAGTCAGTGGATGAATCAGGCCCAGCGTTTGAGACCACATTTTTGGGTTTATCTACAGAGAGACGGACAAGTGACAGAACCTATGATGGCCTTACGTTTGTATGGGACATCTACTGACTTTGGAATTTCTTTGGAAGTCAGTTTCATCGAGCGTAAGAAGGATGAGCAAACACTGGGCAAGCAGGCCAAAGTTTTAGACATTCCAACCGTTAAAGGGATTTATTATCTAGCCTACTCTGATGGTCAAAGTCAACGGTGGGAGGCGAACGAAGAAAATCGTCGCACTTTAGTCGAGAAGATAGGCAGCCAAGAAGTCCGTAAAGTTTTAGTGAAGGCAGACGTTCCTGTGACAGAAAATTCGTCTGAAGAAGAAATCGTAGAAGGCTTATTGAAGTCTTATTCTAAAATTCTTCCCTATTATCTAGCTACGAGAAAATAAGATAATTTGTAAAACATCATAAATCATACAGTCCAAGAGTGAACAGTCCGCTGTGTAATTCTTGGTCTTTTTGTTTGCGCTTTCGCATTATATAATAAACTTACAAAAACAATTCAAAAGGAGAACAATTATGGAAGTCGTTTCAAGTGTTCTAAATTGGTTTTCTAGCAATATTTTGCAGAATCCCGCATTTTTCGTAGGTTTATTGGTGTTGATAGGATACGCACTTTTGAAAAAACCTGCCCATGACGTTTTCTCAGGGTTTGTTAAAGCAACAGTAGGGTATATGTTGCTTAACGTGGGTGCTGGTGGTTTGGTTACAACCTTCCGTCCAATCTTAGCAGCCCTTAACTACAAATTCCAAATTGGTGCAGCGGTTATCGACCCTTACTTTGGACTTGCTGCAGCAAACAACAAAATTGCAGCAGAGTTTCCAGATTTTGTTGGAACTGCAACTACAGCTCTATTGATTGGTTTCGGAATAAATATCTTGCTCGTAGCTCTTCGAAAGATTACGAAGGTAAGAACCCTCTTTATTACTGGTCACATCATGGTACAACAAGCTGCAACAGTATCTCTTATGGTTCTATTCTTAGTACCACAATTGCGCAATGCTTACGGTACAGCAGCGATTGGTATCATCTGTGGACTTTACTGGGCAGTTAGTTCAAATATGACTGTTGAGGCAACTCAACGCTTGACTGGTGGTGGCGGATTTGCGATTGGTCACCAACAGCAATTTGCAATCTGGTTTGTAGATAAAGTAGCAGGACGCTTTGGTAAGAAAGAAGAAAGTTTAGACAATCTTAAATTACCTAAGTTCCTCTCAATCTTCCACGATACAGTTGTTGCATCTGCTACCTTGATGCTCGTATTCTTCGGAGCCATTCTTTTAATCTTGGGTCCAGACATTATGTCTAATAAAGAAGTCATCACTTCAGGAACTCTATTCAATCCTGCTAAACAAGATTTCTTTATGTACATTATCCAAACAGCCTTTACCTTCTCAGTTTACTTGTTCGTTTTGATGCAAGGTGTCCGAATGTTCGTATCTGAGTTGACAAACGCCTTCCAAGGTATTTCAAACAAATTGTTGCCAGGTTCATTCCCAGCGGTTGACGTTGCAGCTTCTTATGGATTTGGTTCTCCAAATGCTGTCTTGTCAGGATTTACCTTTGGTTTGATTGGTCAATTGATTACAATTGTCTTGCTCATCGTCTTTAAAAATCCGATTCTTATTATTACAGGATTTGTACCAGTGTTCTTTGACAATGCAGCCATTGCGGTCTACGCTGATAAACGCGGCGGATGGAAAGCGGCTGTTATCCTTTCCTTTATATCAGGCGTCCTTCAAGTTGCTCTAGGAGCTCTTTGTGTGGCCCTTCTCGATTTGGCATCTTATGGTGGCTACCATGGAAATATCGACTTTGAATTCCCATGGCTTGGATTTGGATATATCTTCAAATACCTTGCTATTGTTGGTTATGTACTTGTGTGTCTCTTCTTGCTTGTTATTCCTCAACTTCAATTTGCCAAAGCAAAAGATAAAGAGAAATATTACAACGGTGAAGTTCAAGAAGAAGCTTAGTATCTAGAAAAGGAGAAATAAAATGGTTAAAGTATTAGCAGCGTGCGGAAATGGAATGGGTTCATCAATGGTTATCAAGATGAAGGTTGAAAATGCTCTCCGTAAGCTTAATCAAACAGATTTTACAGTCAATTCATGCAGTGTCGGTGAAGCTAAAGGTTTAGCAGTAGGATATGACATCGTAATCGCTTCTCTTCATTTGATTCAAGAATTGGAAGGGCGAACTAATGGGAAGTTAATTGGGCTTGATAACTTGATGGATGATAAAGAAATCACCGAAAAACTCAGTCAAGCACTACAGTAAAAGGTTGGAGGGGGCTGGACAGAAACTGAGAGTTATCGTTTCTGTCCTTCTCCCTCTTTAAATAAAGGAGGCAGATATGAATTTAAAACAAGCTTTAATTGACAACGACTCGATCCGACTAGGTTTAGAGGCTAACGATTGGAAAGAAGCAGTCAAGGTAGCAGTAGATCCCTTGATTGAAAGTGGGGCAATTTTGCCAGAGTATTACGATGCTATCATTGAATCGACTGAAGAGTATGGGCCTTACTATATCTTGATGCCAGGTATGGCTATGCCCCACGCTAGACCTGAAGCTGGTGTGCAAAGTGATGCCTTTTCATTGATTACCTTACAAAATCCTGTTGTATTTTCAGATGGGAAAGAGGTATCTGTTTTGTTGGCACTAGCAGCAACAAGCTCAAAAATTCACACAAGTGTAGCCATTCCACAAATTATTGCCCTGTTTGAATTAGACGATTCTATTGCACGTTTACAGGCTTGCCAGACTAAAGAAGATGTCTTGGCTATGATTGAAGAATCTAAGGATAGCCCTTATCTCGAAGGATTGGATTTGGAAAGTTAGAAAGAGGAATAAAGAAATGACAAAAAGAATACCTAATTTACAAGTTGCATTAGACCATTCAGACTTGCAAGGAGCGATTAAAGCAGCTGTTTCTGTTGGTCAGGAAGTAGATATTATCGAAGCTGGAACTGTTTGCTTGCTTCAAGTTGGAAGTGAACTGGCTGAAGTCTTGCGTAGCCTTTTCCCAGATAAGATTATTGTGGCAGACACAAAATGTGCTGATGCTGGTGGAACAGTTGCTAAAAATAATGCGGTTCGTGGAGCAGACTGGATGACTTGTATCTGTTGTGCAACCATCCCTACTATGGAAGCAGCTCTAAAGGCTATCAAGACTGAACGAGGAGAACGAGGCGAAATCCAGATCGAGCTTTATGGCGATTGGACTTTTGAACAAGCTCAGCTTTGGCTAGATGCAGGTATTTCACAAGCTATTTATCACCAATCTCGTGATGCTCTTCTTGCTGGTGAAACTTGGGGTGAAAAAGACCTTAATAAGGTTAAAAAACTCATTGACATGGGCTTCCGTGTATCTGTAACAGGTGGTCTAGATGTAGATACTCTCAAACTCTTTGAAGGTGTTGATGTCTTTACCTTTATCGCAGGTCGTGGAATTACAGAGGCTGCGGATCCAGCAGGAGCAGCGCGTGCCTTCAAGGATGAAATCAAACGAATTTGGGGGTAAATCATGGTACGTCCAATTGGAATTTATGAAAAGGCAACCCCAACACACTGTACTTGGCTAGAACGTTTAAATTTTGCCAAGGAGTTAGGCTTTGATTTTGTCGAGATGTCTATTGACGAACGTGACGAGCGTTTAGCAAGACTTGACTGGAGTAAGGAAGAACGCTTGGAAGTTGTCAAAGCAATCTATGAAACTGGTGTTCGTATTCCTTCTATCTGTTTTTCAGGCCATCGTCGCTACTCATTGGGTTCAAAAGATCCAGTTCTAGAGGAAAAATCTCTAGAACTCATGAAAAAATGTATCGAATTAGCTCAAGACTTGGGAGTTCGTACGATTCAATTAGCTGGTTACGATGTTTACTATGAGGAAAAGTCACCCCAGACACGCCAACGTTTTATCAAAAATTTGAGAAAAGCCTGTGATTGGGCTGAAGAAGCTCAGGTGGTACTTGCTATTGAAATTATGGATGATCCTTTCATCAATAGCATCGAAAAATATTTGGCTATAGAAAAAGAGCTTGACTCTCCCTTCCTCTTTGTATATCCAGATATTGGTAATGTGTCTGCATGGCATAATGATATCTATAGTGAGTTTTATCTTGGTCATCATGCCATCGCAGCTCTCCATCTCAAGGATACTTATGCAGTGACAGAAAGTTCAAAGGGGCAGTTCCGAGATGTACCTTTTGGGCAAGGTTGTGTCAAATGGGAAGAAGCTTTCGATATTTTAAAACAAACCAATTATAATGGACCTTTCCTAATCGAAATGTGGTCTGAAAATTGTGAAACAGTAGAAGAAACACGCGCAGCCGTTCAAGAGGCGCAAGCTTTTCTCTATCCACTCATTAAGAAAGCAGGTTTGATGTAAGATGAATCAAGTAATCAATGCTATGCGTAAACGAGTCTGTGATGCCAATCAATCATTGCCAAAACATGGACTTGTCAAATTTACCTGGGGGAATGTATCGGAAGTCAATCGCGAACTCGGTGTCATTGTTATCAAGCCATCAGGCGTGGATTATGACGAATTGACACCTGAAAACATGGTAGTGACTGATCTAGATGGTAAGATCCTAGAAGGGGATTTAAGACCATCTTCCGACCTCCCAACTCATGTGCAATTATATAGGGCTTGGTCAGAAATTGGTAGTGTGGTTCACACCCATTCGACAGAAGCTGTTGGTTGGGCTCAGGCAGGTCGTGATATTCCTTTCTACGGAACAACCCATGCAGATTATTTCTACGGTTCAATCCCTTGTGCCCGTAGTTTGACCAAGGATGAAGTAGAAGTGGCCTATGAAAAAGATACTGGCCTGGTTATCGTAGAAGAGTTTGAACATCGCGGACTTAACCCGGTTGAAGTACCAGGAATTGTTGTACGCAATCACGGTCCATTCACCTGGGGCAAAAATCCAGAGAATGCTGTTTATCACTCTGTCGTACTAGAGGAAGTATCAAAGATGAATCGCTTTACAGAACAAATCAATCCAAGAGTTGAACCTGCTCCCCAGTACATACTAGAAAAACACTACCAACGTAAACATGGACCAAATGCTTATTATGGTCAAAAGTAAGAACGACGAAGGAGGAGAAAAAGATAAATTTAGCTCCTCTTTTTACATTTGATTTTTATTGAGAGTAAAGTTGGAGTTGAAGTAATTTTGAAAGATTTTTTAGAAATAGCGCTTGATATATATATGGTAAAATAAAAAGAATTGCTGTGATATCAATAGATTTGGGGGATTTTTTAATATGGTACTGGATAAGGCAAGTTGTGATTTACTTCAATATTTGATGGATCAAGAAACGTCCAAAACGATTATGGCGATTTCGAAAGATTTGAAAGAGTCAAGAAGGAAAATTTATTATCACATTGACAAAATCAATGCTGCTCTGGGTGACGAGGCGCTTCACATCATTAGTATTCCACGAATTGGTATTCACTTAACGGAAGAGCAGAGAGATGCTTGTTGTAAACTATTATCGGAAGTAGATTCGTACGATTATATCATGAGTGCGCATGAACGTATGATGATAATGTTACTATGGATAGGTATTTCTAAAGAACGTATTACGATTGAAAAATTGATAGAGTTAACAGAGGTATCTAGGAATACTGTTCTCAATGATTTGAATAGTATTCGTTATCAACTAACTTTGGAACAATATCAGGTGACCTTGCAAGTGAGCAAGTCACAGGGATACCACCTTCATGCCCACCCTCTTAATAAAATTCAGTATCTTCAATCGCTTCTATATCATATTTTTATGGAAGAAAATGCCACTTTTGTATCTATTTTAGAAGATAAGATGAAAGAGAGGTTAGATGATGAGTGTTTGCTTTCTGTTGAAATGAACCAATTTTTTAAGGAACAGGTTCCTTTAGTTGAACAAGATTTAGGGAAGAGAATAAACCATCATGAAGTAACTTTTATGTTGCAGGTTCTACCTTATTTGCTGTTAAGCTGTCACAATGTTGAACAGTATCAAGAAAGACATCAGGATATAGAGAAAGAATTTTCTTTGATAAGAAAAAGAATAGAGTATCAGGTGTCTAAGAAATTAGGAGAACGGTTGTTTCAAAAGTTTGAAATTTCTTTGTCAGAACTTGAAGTTTCTCTTGTAGCTGTTCTTCTCCTCTCCTATCGTAAAGATTTGGATATTCATGCAGAAAGTGATGATTTTCGGCAATTAAAACTTGCTTTAGAAGAATTTATCTGGTATTTTGAATCACAAATCCGAATGGAGATTGAGAACAAGGATGATTTGTTACGAAATTTGATGATCCACTGTAAAGCCTTGTTATTTAGAAAGACTTACGGTATTTTTTCTAAAAATCCTCTAACAAAACAAATTCGATCCAAGTATGGAGAATTATTTTTAGTCACTAGAAAATCTGCGGAAATTTTAGAAGGAGCATGGTTTATTCGGCTAACAGACGATGATATTGCCTATTTGACGATCCATATTGGAGGATTTTTAAAGTATACACCATCGTCTCAAAAAAATATGAAAAAAGTTTATCTCGTTTGTGATGAAGGTGTTGCGGTTTCGAGACTTTTGCTGAAACAATGCAAACTTTATTTTCCAAATGAGCAAATTGACACTGTATTTACAACAGAACAATTTAAGAGTGTGGAAGATATTGCACAAGTTGATGTAGTGATTACTACTAATGATGATTTGGATAGCAGATTTCCGATTTTAAGGGTTAATCCTATCCTTGAAGCAGAAGATATTTTGAAAATGCTAGACTATCTTAAACACAATATATTTCGTAATGAGGGCAAAAGTTTCAGTGAAAATCTTTCTAGTCTTATTTCGTCTTATATTGTAGACAGCAAGTTGGCTAGTAAGTTCCAAGAAGAGGTTCAAACACTTATAAATCAAGAAATAGTAGTTCAAGCTTTTTTGGAAGATATTTGAAGGACAGTCCAATGATGAACACAAACCTGTGTTTTTCTTGGTCTTTTTTAGTGTTTTGAAGGGTGGTATACTAATCTCAAAGATAACAATTATATCCAAAGGAGGCAACATATGCCAAACGTCAAAGAAATTACAAGAGAGTCATGGATTTTAGCTACTTTCCCAGAGTGGGGGACCTGGCTCAACGAAGAAATAGAAGAAGAAGTCGTAGCTGAAGGCAACTTTGCCATGTGGTGGCTAGGCAATTGTGGTACTTGGATTAAGACACCAGCTGGTGCTAACGTTGTCATGGACCTTTGGTCAAATCGTGGAAAATCAACCAAAAAAGTGAAAGATATGGTTCGTGGGCACCAAATGGCAAATATGGCTGGTGTTCGTAAGTTGCAACCAAACTTGCGTGTTCAGCCAATGGTTATCGATCCATTTGCTATCAACGAACTAGACTATTACTTAGTTTCACACTTCCATAGTGATCATATCGACCCATACACAGCTGCAGCAATTCTCAACAATCCTAAGTTAGAGCATGTTAAGTTTATCGGTCCTTACCACTGTGGACGAATCTGGGAAGGATGGGGTGTTCCAAAAGAACGTATCATCGTTGTGAAGCCAGGTGACACTATCGAATTAAAAGATATGAAGATTCATGCAGTAGAATCATTTGACCGTACTTGCTTGGTAACTCTCCCAGTGAACGGTGCTGATGAGACAGGCGGTGAACTTGCTGGCTTAGCTGTTACAGATGAAGAAATGGCTCAAAAGGCTGTTAACTATATCTTTGAAACACCAGGTGGAACCATCTATCATGGTGCAGATTCTCACTTCTCAAACTATTTTGCAAAACATGGTAAAGACTTTAAAATTGATGTTGCTTTGAATAACTATGGTGAAAATCCGGTAGGTATCCAAGACAAAATGACATCTATCGACCTTCTTCGTATGGCAGAAAATCTGCGTACCAAAGTCATTATCCCAGTTCACTATGATATCTGGTCTAACTTCATGGCTTCTACTAATGAGATTCTAGAACTTTGGAAAATGCGAAAAGATCGCTTGCAATACGATTTCCATCCATTTATCTGGGAAGTTGGCGGTAAGTATACTTATCCTCAAGATCAACACTTAGTAGAATACCATCATCCACGTGGTTTTGACGATTGTTTTGAACAAGACTCTAACATTCAATTTAAAGCTTTGCTATAATATAAAAATATTCTTTGGAGGTTATCCGTATGTTGCATGATACGGATAATTTTCATATAATAGTAAAATAGAATGTGTGATTCACTAATCACCTCAAATAGAAAGGAAATTCTATGTCAAATCTATCTGTTAATGCAATTCGTTTCCTAGGTATTGACGCTATCAACAAAGCCAACTCAGGTCACCCAGGTGTGGTTATGGGAGCGGCTCCGATGGCTTACAGCCTCTTTACAAAACAACTTCGTATCAATCCAGCTCAACCAAACTGGATCAACCGTGACCGCTTTATTCTTTCAGCAGGTCATGGTTCAATGCTCCTTTATGCCCTTCTTCACCTTTCTGGTTTTGAAGATGTCAGCATGGATGAGATTAAGAGTTTCCGTCAATGGGGTTCAAAAACACCAGGTCACCCAGAATTTGGTCATACGGCAGGGATTGATGCTACGACAGGTCCTCTAGGGCAAGGGATTTCAACTGCTACTGGTTTTGCCCAAGCAGAACGTTTCTTGGCAGCCAAATATAACCGTGAAGGCTACAATATCTTTGACCACTATACTTACGTTATCTGTGGAGACGGAGACTTGATGGAAGGTGTCTCAAGCGAGGCAGCTTCATACGCAGGTTTGCAAAAACTTGATAAGTTGGTTGTTCTTTATGATTCAAATGATATCAACTTGGATGGTGAGACAAAGGATTCCTTTACAGAAAGTGTTCGTGACCGTTACAATGCCTACGGTTGGCATACTGCCTTGGTTGAAAATGGAACAGACTTGGAAGCCATCCATGCTGCTATCGAAACAGCAAAAGCTTCAGGCAAGCCATCTTTGATTGAAGTGAAGACGGTTATTGGATACGGTTCTCCAAACAAACAAGGAACTAATGCTGTACACGGCGCCCCTCTTGGAGCAGATGAAACTGCATCAACTCGTCAAGCCCTCGGTTGGGACTACGAACCATTTGAAATTCCAGAACAAGTATATGCTGATTTCAAAGAACATGTTGCAGACCGTGGCGCATCAGCTTATCAAGCTTGGACTAAATTAGTTGCAGATTATAAAGAAGCTCATCCAGAACTGGCTGCAGAAGTAGAAGCCATCATCGACGGACGTGATCCAGTCGAAGTGACTCCAGCAGACTTCCCAGCTTTAGAAAATGGTTTTTCTCAAGCAACTCGTAATTCAAGTCAAGATGCCTTGAATGTTGTGGCAGCTAAATTACCAACCTTCCTAGGTGGATCAGCTGACCTTGCTCACTCAAACATGACTTATATCAAGACGGATGGACTTCAAGACGATACCAATCGCTTGAATCGTAACATTCAGTTTGGTGTTCGTGAATTTGCAATGGGAACAATCTTGAACGGGATGGCCCTTCATGGTGGACTTCGTGTATACGGTGGAACTTTCTTCGTCTTCTCTGACTATGTGAAGGCAGCTGTCCGCTTGTCAGCCTTACAAGGACTTCCTGTGACTTATGTCTTTACCCATGATTCAATCGCAGTTGGGGAAGATGGTCCGACTCACGAACCAGTTGAGCATTTAGCAGGTCTTCGTGCTATGCCAAATCTAAATGTTTTCCGTCCAGCAGATGCGCGTGAAACGCAAGCAGCTTGGTACCTTGCAGTGACAAGTGAGAAAACACCAACTGCCCTTGTCTTGACACGTCAAAACTTGACTGTTGAAGATGGAACAGACTTCGACAAGGTTGCTAAAGGTGCTTATGTTGTATATGAAAATGCAGCCGACTTTGATACCATCTTGATTGCGACAGGTTCAGAGGTTAATCTTGCTGTCTCAGCTGCTAAAGAATTGGCTAGTCAAGGCGAAAAAATCCGCGTAGTCAGCATGCCATCTACAGATGTCTTTGATAAACAAGATGCAGCTTACAAGGAAGAGATTCTTCCAAATGCAGTCCGCCGTCGTGTTGCAGTCGAAATGGGTGCAAGTCAAAACTGGTACAAATATGTTGGTCTCGATGGTGCCGTTCTAGGTATTGATACCTTCGGAGCCTCTGCCCCAGCACCAAAAGTATTGGCAGAATATGGCTTTACTGTAGAAAATCTTGTAAAAGTTGTTCGAAACTTGAAATAATCCTAAAAATCAGGGCGTAAGCTCTGGTTTTTCTTACCAGAAAAGTAAGGTACAATCTTGTAAAAGTAGCTGAAATTTGATATAGTAGTCCTATGTAAAAGACAAAGGAGAAAACAATGAATCCAAATATTACTTTTTTAATCATGCTTGTAGGTATGATGGCCTTGATGTTCTTTATGCAACGCTCTCAAAAGAAACAAGCTCAAAAGCGTATGGAAAGCTTAAATAAACTACAAAAAGGCTATGAAGTGATTACAATCGGTGGACTTTATGGAACAGTCGATGAAGTAGATACGGAGAAGGGAACAATAGTTCTTGACGTAGATGGAGTTTACTTGACTTTTGAACTAGCTGCTATCAAGACAGTATTACCGCTGAAAGAAACAGCTTCACTAGAAGGCGCAATTGAAAAATAAGACGGGATCACGAACTCCCGTTTTTCTATAAAAGAAAGGAAATGGGATGAAAAAATTAGTCTTTGTCTGTCTGGGAAATATTTGCCGTAGCCCTATGGCCGAGTTTGTTATGAAATCAATGACAGATAACTACGAAATCCAAAGTCGAGCAACTTCCTCTTGGGAACATGGCAATCCGATTCATAAGGGGACTCAGGGAATTTTTCAAGAGTATGAGATTCCTTATGACAAGAACAAGACATCGCTTCAGATTAGTAAGGAAGATTTTGAAGCCTTTGATTATATTATCGGAATGGACGCTTCAAATATTTCTGACTTACGTCAGATGTGTCCAGTAGACTGTCAAGATAAGATTTACTCATTTTCATCTGAAAGTGTTCCAGACCCTTGGTATACAGGAGATTTTGAAGAAACCTATCGACGTGTTCAAGAGGGCTGTCAAGCTTGGTTAGAACGTTTAGAAAAGGAGAGTTAAGGTGGAAAATCTTACGAATTTTTACGAAAAGTATCGTGTCTATCTGACTCGTCCACGATTAGAGCTTTTGGCAGTAGTTACCATTGTTTTCTGTGCTGTACTCGTCTTTTTTCTAAATATTCCAGGAAAAGGTGTCTTAAAACTCGATAATGGAACGATTGTTTATGATGGCAGTCTTGTCCGTGGTAAAATGAATGGTCAAGGTACCATTACCTTCCAAAATGGAGACCAATATACAGGTGGCTTCAACAATGGAGCCTTCAACGGAAAAGGTACCTTTCAATCTAAAGAAGGCTGGACCTACGAAGGTGATTTTGTAAATGGTCAGGCTGAAGGAAAAGGGAAACTAACAACAGAACAAGAAGTCGTTTATGAAGGAACTTTTAAACAAGGCGTTTTTCAACAAAAATAAAGCCTCCTTATCAAAGGAGGTATTATTAGAATTACAAGGTAAGCGCTTACCTGTAAATCCCTTTCTTTCCAAATCTCTCTTCCAAGCAAGTTTGTGAAATAAAAAATATTTGAAATAAATTTCACAAACTTCAAAGATAAAACCTGATAAGAAAAGAAAATGAGAAAAGTTTCACAAGAGTTTAAAAATTCTTTGTGAAATGTTTATGAAACTGTTTACAAAGTTGAAATAATACGTTATAATAAACTTGTGAAAAAATTAACAAAGGATATCGATCCTTGAAAGCTATGGAGGAAAATATGGCTGATAAAAAAACTGTGACACCAGAGGAAAAGAAACTCGTTGCTGAAAAACACGTAGATGAGTTGGTTCAAAAAGCTCTAGTTGCCCTTGAAGAAATGCGTAAATTGGATCAAGAGCAAGTTGACTACATCGTTGCCAAAGCATCAGTAGCAGCTTTGGATGCCCACGGAGAATTGGCTTTACATGCCTTTGAAGAAACAGGACGTGGTGTATTTGAAGATAAAGCAACTAAGAACTTGTTTGCCTGTGAACACGTAGTAAACAACATGCGTGGAGTTAAAACAGTTGGAGTTATCGAAGATGATCCAATTACAGGGTTGACGAAGATTGCTGAACCTGTTGGTGTAATTTGTGGTCTCACTCCAACAACCAACCCAACTTCAACAGCTATTTTCAAATCATTGATTTCATTGAAGACACGTAACCCAATCGTCTTTGCCTTCCACCCATCAGCACAAGAATCATCAGCTCATGCAGCTCGCATCGTCCGCGATGCAGCTATCGCAGCTGGTGCTCCTGAAAACTGTGTGCAATGGATCACTGAACCATCTATGGAAGCAACAAGTGCCCTTATGAACCACGAAGGTGTTGCGACAATCCTTGCAACAGGTGGTAATGCCATGGTTAAAGCGGCTTACTCATGTGGTAAACCAGCTCTTGGGGTAGGTGCCGGAAACGTTCCAGCTTATGTTGAAAAATCAGCTAACATCCGCCAAGCTGCGCACGATATCGTCATGTCTAAATCATTTGACAACGGTATGGTTTGTGCCTCAGAGCAAGCGGTTATCATTGACAAAGAAATTTACGATGAATTTGTAGCAGAGTTCAAATCATATCATACTTACTTTGTAAACAAAAAAGAAAAAGCACTTCTTGAAGAGTTCTGCTTCGGTGTGAAAGCAAACAGCAAAAACTGTGCTGGTGCAAAATTGAACGCTGACATCGTTGGTAAACCAGCAACTTGGATTGCAGAACAAGCAGGATTTACAGTTCCAGAAGGAACAAATATTCTTGCTGCAGAATGTAAAGAAGTTGGTGAAAATGAGCCATTGACTCGTGAAAAATTGTCACCAGTTATCGCAGTTTTGAAATCTGAAAGCCGTGAAGATGGTATTACTAAGGCTCGTCAAATGGTTGAATTTAACGGTCTTGGACACTCAGCAGCCATCCACACAGCTGACGAAGAATTGACTAAAGAATTTGGTAAAGCTGTTAAAGCTATTCGTGTTATCTGTAACTCACCTTCTACTTTCGGTGGTATCGGGGATGTTTACAATGCCTTCTTGCCATCATTGACACTTGGATGTGGTTCTTACGGACGCAACTCAGTTGGGGATAACGTTAGTGCCATTAACCTCTTGAATATCAAAAAAGTCGGAAGACGGAGAAATAACATGCAATGGATGAAACTTCCTTCAAAAACATACTTTGAACGTGATTCAATTCAATACCTTCAAAAATGTCGTGACGTTGAACGTGTCATGATCGTTACTGACCATGCCATGGTAGAGCTTGGTTTCCTTGATCGTATCATCGAACAACTGGACCTTCGTCGCAATAAGGTTGTTTACCAAATCTTTGCGGATGTAGAACCGGATCCAGATATCACAACTGTAAACCGTGGTACTGAGATTATGCGTGCCTTCAGACCAGATACCATCATCGCACTCGGTGGTGGGTCTCCAATGGATGCTGCCAAAGTAATGTGGCTTTTCTACGAGCAACCAGAAGTGGACTTCCGTGACCTTGTCCAAAAATTCATGGATATCCGTAAACGTGCCTTCAAGTTCCCATTGCTTGGTAAGAAGACTAAATTCATCGCGATTCCAACTACATCTGGTACAGGCTCTGAAGTAACACCATTTGCCGTTATCTCTGATAAAGCAAACAACCGTAAATACCCAATCGCTGACTACTCATTGACACCAACTGTGGCAATTGTAGACCCTGCTTTGGTATTGACAGTTCCAGGATTTGTTGCTGCTGATACTGGTATGGACGTATTGACTCACGCGACAGAAGCATACGTATCACAAATGGCTAGTGACTACACTGATGGTTTAGCACTTCAAGCTATTAAATTGGTCTTTGAAAATCTCGAAAGCTCAGTTAAGAATGCAGACTTCCACTCACGTGAGAAAATGCATAACGCTTCAACAATCGCTGGTATGGCCTTTGCCAATGCCTTCCTAGGTATTTCTCACTCAATGGCCCATAAGATTGGTGCGCAATTCCACACAGTTCACGGACGTACAAATGCCATCTTGCTTCCGTACGTTATCCGTTACAACGGTACACGTCCAGCTAAGACAGCAACATGGCCTAAGTACAACTACTACCGTGCAGATGAAAAATACCAAGATATCGCACGCATGCTTGGACTTCCAGCTTCTACTCCAGAAGAAGGGGTTGAATCTTACGCAAAAGCTGTCTACGAACTCGGTGAACGTATTGGGATCCAAATGAATTTTAGAGACCAAGGAATTGACGAAAAAGAATGGAAAGAACATTCTCGTAAATTAGCCTTCCTGGCTTATGAAGACCAATGTTCACCAGCTAACCCACGTCTTCCAATGGTAGACCATATGCAAGAAATCATCGAAGATGCATACTATGGCTACAAAGAAAGACCAGGACGCCGTAAATAATTGTTTATCAGTTTAGAGGCAGGAGTTATCCTGTCTCTTTTTTGTAATTCTATTTGAAAAATGGTATAATCATCGCATATATTTATTTGAAAATCAAATCTTTAATAATCATGCGAGGGGCAAATGAACAAGATAAATGAGTTAGGGGATAAAGTGCGACTTTTAAGAGAGGAGAAAGGACTTAGTCGTCCAGTTTTTTGCGGGGATGAGTCTGAATTATCAGTGCGTCAGTTGGTGCGGATTGAAAAAGGAGAATTTCGCCCGACGATAAAAACCCTAGAATATATTGCAGATAGATTAGAAATTCCGTCCTACGTCTTGATGCCAGATTATAAGGAATTACCGAAGCGTTACCAAGAATTAAAGTACTTTCTTTTACATCATCCTGACTATGGAGACAAGGAGTTGCAGGAACAAAAGGAAGAATATTTCGATGAGATTTTTGAGAATTTTTATGATGATTTGCCACGTGATGAGAAAGTGCTAGTGGATTGTCTTCAAGCTATAGATGCAGTGAGAATGACTAGTAATTCCTTATATGGAAGCAGTGTGATTGAGGACAGTCTTCAAGACTTACTATCCAGAGATGTATATAAAGCCGAGGACTTGTTGAAACTGAGACTGTATTTCAACTGTCAGTTAATGGATGGTTTAAATATGGGTGAGATAAAAGAATCTGAGCATGAAACCATTCTTTGTTTTCATGACAAACTAAGTTCTCAGGTTGATAAGATAGAGTTCGATTGTTTGGACTTACTTAGAGACTCCTTGTTAGCTTCTTTAACTTGTATAGAGATTATGGGGTTGCTTCATTATTTTAAGAGGGCAGTCGAGACATTAAATAAAATAGGGCAAAAAACACGAGATTTTCAAAAACAACCGATTGTCTTGATGGTGGAGTGGAAATATTATATTCAGACGGATTATGATACAGCCAAACAAAAGTATGAAGAAGCAAAAATGATGGCGAGGATGTTTGGCAATGAGAAGTTAATCGTTAGTTTAGATAATGAATGGAGCGAGGATCTAGAAAGATATCGTTAAAGAGTTTATAGGAGTGACATTTCTGTCATTGAGGGAATGCCGCTTTTTTGTTAAAATGAATTTTATACTCAATGAAAATCAAAGAGCAAAGTAGGAAACTAGCCGCAGGCTGTACTTGAGTACGGCAAGGCGACGTTGACGTGGTTTGAAGAGATTTTCGAAGAGTATTACTTGATATACATCCAGAAGCAAACGAGGCAATAGAGAGGAAACTCTAAGTAGTAGGCCCATAGGGTCAATCAACTTGAAGGATTTTCTATCAGTATGATGTATAATGATAACAGTTTTAAATAAGGGGGAAAGAATGTCCATTTTATCCATTAAAAATATTTCAAAATTTTATGCCTTGGACGGTAAACATCAAGAGCAGGCTTTAAAGAATATAAATCTGCAGATTGCAAAAGGTAAAATTACAGCGATTTACGGTCCATCAGGATGTGGCAAAACCAGTCTACTAAACATCATCAGTGGTTTAGATAGACAATATGAAGGAGATTTAGAGTTTAAAGGGGAATCTCTCCGTGACTTATCAGAGATTGAACTAACTCAATTTCGTAAAAACAAGATTGGATTTGTGTTTCAAAACTTTAATCTCATTCCTCATCAGTCTGTCTTGGACAATGTCAAGCTACCTCTCTATGTCAAAGATTTATCTGACAGGGAGATGACAATGATTGCAAAGGAGCAATTAAGTAACTTGGGCATGGAGCCTTTTATTGCTAAAAATGTTAAACAGCTTTCTGGTGGGCAAAAGCAACGTGTAGCAATCGCGCGTGCACTGGTAAATCAGCCTGATATGATTGTAGCAGATGAGCCAACGGGTTCGCTGGATTCTCAATCCCAAGAAATGGTATTGGAAGTGTTTAAAAAATTAGCCCAAACAGGGAAAACAGTACTGATTGTAACCCATAATCCAGAGGTTGCTGAATATGCAGACGTGATTATCAAAATGAAGGATGGTGAAGTCGTTGAAGAAGTCAAAAAATAAAGGATTATCATTGAAAAATAAATTCAAACTTTCTTTAAATAACTTTATGGAAAGAAAATGGCGTAACCTATTGATTGCGCTAGCAACCTCAATCGGTTTTGTAGGAGTCTTAATTTCTTTCGGCTTGGGAAATGCATTGATTTCGATGATTGATGAAAATACGAATGGAGGTCAAATCCCTTCTCAAGTTCAGATTGCTTTAAACACAAAAAATGTTGGACGAGGCTTTTTGAACCAAGATGATAAGAACTATATCACGGATACAGTTGGCAAAGAAGCTATTAAATATTTGGAGAGTCCTTTTGGGATGATCATGTCAAATATGACTATAGATGGTCAAGAAATGGATCTGAGTCAAACGATGCCTTCTTATGCTCAAGTAGTGAGTCTATATGAGGATACAAGTATTTCTGTTAGTAGTAATGAGGCGGACAAAGTATTAGCCGGTTCCCTCTATACGGATTCAAATGAACAGGGATTGACGATTCCAAGCAGTTTACTAAAAAATTGGAATGAACAGACAGGAAAAAATCTGACAGCTAGTGATATTATTGGCAAATCAGTCTCAGCCAGCATTGTAGAAAATGATGCTGAAGCTAGCAAGACTGCTCAATTTCAAACAAAGATTGTACGTGTAATCAATGATGAAGATGACTTGGAGGACAGCAACAGTTTCATGCCGTCTCATCAAATGGAAACGATTTTGAAAGAGGCTGGATTTACAAAAGCTGTATCTTATTTTATCTTGGAACTCAAAGATCCATCACAAACAAAAGCGATAACAGAAGAATTGCAGAAAAACAAGAAGTATACTGTTCTTTCTCAACAGAAGGTTCTTGATATTGTGATTACTTTTATTCGTGTCATTCAGGGATTGTTGATTGTACTTTCATCACAAGCTATTGTGGTAGCAGCGGTCATGATTGGTATCATTATTTACATCAATATCATGCAACGTTCTAAGGAAATAGGTGTCATGAAGGCAGTTGGTTATCAAAATCGTGATGTCAAAGGAATTTTTATTTACGAGGCTATCTGGATTGTAGGAATCGCCTTGCTGCTGGCATTTTTGGTTGCACAAGGGGTGGGAAGTTTGGCGAATGCGGTTGTAAATCACTTTTACCCATCCATCACGAAGGTTTTTGAATTAAATCTTTTATCTGTTTTAGGAACTCTAGCTTTCGCTCTATTACTTGGTTATGTCTCAGCCTACTTCCCAGCGCGTAAAATTAGTAAAATGGATCCTGTAGAATCGCTACGATATGAATAGTAAGGAAGTTCTTGATTTATAGCCTTAAAAAGAAACAAACATAGAAAAACAATGCCCATACTTGCAATTCAACTCAAATAGTTATATAATAGGTTTGTTGAAAGGTGATTTGTAGTGATTCAAGTTACTCTTTTCACAATAAAAATTTCATGATTTTCATAAGGAGGAAATCACTAATGGTAGTTAAAGTTGGTATTAACGGTTTCGGACGTATCGGTCGTCTTGCTTTCCGTCGTATCCAAAACGTAGAAGGTGTTGAAGTTACACGCATCAACGACCTTACAGATCCAGTTATGCTTGCACACTTGTTGAAATACGACACAACTCAAGGTCGTTTCGACGGTACTGTTGAAGTTAAAGAAGGTGGATTCGAAGTTAACGGTAAATTCGTTAAAGTTTCTGCTGAACGTGATCCAGAACAAATCGACTGGGCTACTGACGGTGTAGAAATCGTTCTTGAAGCTACTGGTTTCTTTGCTAAGAAAGAAGCCGCTGAAAAACACCTTAAAGGTGGAGCTAAAAAAGTTGTTATCACTGCTCCTGGTGGAAACGACGTTAAAACAGTTGTATTCAACACTAACCACGACGTTCTTGACGGTACTGAAACAGTTATCTCAGGTGCTTCATGTACTACAAACTGCTTGGCTCCAATGGCTAAAGCTCTTCAAGACAACTTTGGTGTTGTTGAAGGATTGATGACTACTATCCACGCTTACACTGGTGACCAAATGATCCTTGACGGACCACACCGTGGTGGTGACCTTCGCCGTGCTCGCGCTGGTGCTGCAAACATCGTTCCTAACTCAACTGGTGCTGCTAAAGCTATCGGTCTTGTAATTCCAGAATTGAACGGTAAACTTGACGGATCTGCACAACGCGTTCCAACTCCAACTGGATCAGTTACTGAATTGGTAGCTGTTCTTGAAAAGAACGTTACTGTTGATGAAGTGAATGCAGCTATGAAAGCAGCTTCAAACGAATCATACGGCTACACAGAAGATCCAATCGTATCTTCAGATATCATAGGTATGTCTTACGGTTCATTGTTTGACGCAACTCAAACTAAAGTCCTTGACGTTGACGGTAAACAATTGGTTAAAGTTGTATCATGGTACGACAACGAAATGTCATACACTGCACAACTTGTTCGTACTCTTGAATACTTCGCAAAAATTGCTAAATAATTCATGAGTCGATAAAAAGCAAGGCCTCTTGGTCTTGCTTTTCTTATATGGAAAAATGGATGACACAATCATCCATTCTTTTTTAATTCTGTTTCAAAAGTATCTGATGGGACAGTGAAGCTTAATTTCTCTAGAGTAAGCGGATGGGTAAAGGACAGTCGGAAGGCGTGGAGCATAAGCCGACTCGTCTTTGAATTGCTGTTATAGAGAGGGTCGCCCAAAATAGGGAAGTTATGATGCGAAAGGTGCACACGAATCTGATGGGTTCGCCCTGTCTTTAGTTTACAACGGACAAGGGTCGTTTTGTTTGGGAATTGCTTTAATCTGCTTACATGCGTTTCAGCATATTGCCCATTTTTTGTATCAACTATTCGTTTTCTGCGGTCATGGCGATCACGCCCAATTTTGTCTTTGAAAACAAGTTCTTTGCTGTTGATATTTCCGTCAACAAGCGCCCAATATTCCCTAGAAATCTCTTTTTTCTCCAATAAGCGGTTGAGAATGGGCAGGATAAAAGGATTTTTGGCAAAGAGAACTAAGCCACTGGTTTCCATGTCCAGACGATGAACGACATAGCAGGTTTGGCCAACATAGGCACTGACATGGTTGAGAAGGGCGATTTCGTTTGGCTGATTACCATGCGTTTTCATCCCCTCTGGTTTGTTCACAATAACCAAGTGTTGATCTTGATAAACTTCCTGCACTAAGTCTGGGTTGCCCCAAGGGATCGTCTTTTGGGAATAATCTTCCTCGTCAAAAGTCAACTGGCAAACATCTCCAGGATTTACGATTTCGTTCCAGTGGACTTCTTCTTGATTTATCAAAATATGTTTCTTGATTCTCAAAAAATGACGGATTTTTCTAGGGATGAGGAGTTGTTCCTCAAGTAATTGCTTTACCGTCATTGGAGGTAGAGAGTCTGGTAATGTAAATGTGAATTTCATACAGATATTGTAACAAAAAAAGCCCTATTTGGATAGGAAATAGCTAAATTCTTGTCTTCCTATGATGAAGATGATAAAATAAACGCATGAAATTAGATAAATTATTCGAGAAATTTCTTTCTCTTTTTAAAAAAGAAACAAGTGAATCAGAGGATTCTGGGTCTACTAGCTTACGTCGCTCTCGTAGTGATCGAAAAAAATTAGCCCAAGTGGGTCCGATTCGAAAATTCTGGCGTCGTTATCATTTAACAAAGATTGTCCTTATACTAGGTTTGAGTGCAGGCTTGTTAGTTGGAACCTATTTGTTTGCTGTAGCCAAGTCAACCAATGTCAATGATTTGCAAAATGCCTTGAAAACTCGGACTATTATTTTTGACCGTGAAGAAAAAGAGGCTGGTGCCTTGTCTGGTCAAAAAGGAACCTACGTTGAACTGATTGACATCAGTAAAAATTTACAGAATGCCGTTATTGCGACAGAAGACCGTTCTTTCTATAAAAATGACGGAATTAACTATGGCCGTTTCTTCTTGGCGATTGTCACTGCTGGTCGTTCAGGTGGTGGTTCTACTATTACCCAGCAGCTGGCTAAAAACGCCTATTTGTCACAGGATCAAACTGTCGAGAGAAAAGCGAAAGAATTTTTCTTGGCTTTAGAATTGACTAAAAAATATAGTAAGGATCAGATCTTAACCATGTACCTTAACAACGCTTATTTTGGAAATGGTGTGTGGGGCGTTGAAGATGCGAGTAAGAAATACTTTGGAGTTTCTGCATCAGAGGTGAGTCTGGATCAAGCTGCGACTCTGGCAGGGATGCTCAAAGGACCGGAATTGTATAATCCTTTGAATTCCGTAGAAGATTCAACTAATCGTCGCGACACTGTCTTGCAAAATATGGTTGCAGCAGGATATATTGATAAAAACCAAGAAACCGAAGCTGCAGAAGTTGATATGACTTCGCAATTGCACGATAAGTATGAAGGAAAAATCTCAGATTACCGCTATCCTTCTTATTTTGATGCGGTGGTTAATGAAGCCGTTTCCAAGTATAATCTAACAGAGGAAGAGATTGTCAATAATGGTTACCGCATTTACACAGAGCTGGACCAAAACTACCAAGCAAATATGCAGGTTGTCTATGAGAATACATCGCTATTTCCAAGAGCAGAGGATGGAACATTTGCACAATCAGGAAGTGTAGCTCTCGAACCGAAAACAGGTGGAGTTCGTGGAGTTGTCGGTCAGGTTGCTGACAATGATAAAACTGGATTCCGGAATTTCAACTATGCAACCCAATCAAAACGTAGCCCTGGCTCTACAATTAAGCCTTTAGTTGTTTATACACCAGCAGTTGAGGCAGGTTGGGCTTTGAATAAGCTCTTGGATAACCATACCATGCAGTATAACAACTATAAGGTTGATAACTATGCAGGAATCAAAACGAGTCGAGAAGTTCCTATGTATCAAGCCTTGGCAGAATCGCTTAATCTGCCTGCTGTTGCTACTGTTAATGATTTGGGCCTTGATAAGGCTTTTGAGGCGGGCGAAAAATTCGGACTCAACATGGAAAAGGTCGATCGTGTTCTTGGTGTCGCCTTGGGAAGTGGTGTTGAAACCAACCCTCTTCAAATGGCTCAAGCATACGCTGCCTTTGCTAATGAAGGTTTAATGCCGGAAGCTCATTTTATTAGTAGAATTGAAAATGCTAGTGGTCAGGTCATTGCGAGCCATAAACATTCACAAAAACGAGTGATTGATAAAGCTGTAGCTGACAAGATGACTAGTATGATGTTGGGTACATTTACAAACGGAACAGGTATTAGTTCATCACCTGCAGACTATGTCATGGCAGGGAAAACTGGTACAACTGAAGCAGTTTTCAATCCGGAGTACACAAGTGACCAGTGGGTAATTGGTTATACTCCGGATGTAGTGATTAGTCACTGGCTTGGTTTTCCAACCACTGATGAAAATCACTATCTAGCGGGTTCTACATCAAATGGTGCTGCTCATGTCTTTAGAAATATTGCCAATACCATTTTACCTTATACACCAGGAAGTACCTTTACAGTTGAAAATGCATATAAGAAAAATGGAATTGCACCAGCCAATACAAGAAATCAAGTACAGAGTAATGAAGAAAATCAGGCGGATAATAGCCTTTCTGATATTAGAAGTCGTGCGCAAAGTCTAGTAGATGAGGCTAGTCGGGCTATCTCGGATGCGAAGATTAAGGAAAAGGCTCAAACAATATGGGATTCGGTAGTCAATCTATTTCGCTAAGATGCTTGTCAAAGCCTAGCTTTCTTGTTATAATAGATAAGATGGAGGCGTTATGGCACTAAAAAAAGCAAGCCTAGCTTGTGCGGTTTGTGGTTCGAGAAACTATTCAATCAAGATTAGTGGAACCCCCAAGCCTACACGACTAGAAGTAAATAAATTTTGTAAGCATTGTGGCAAGTACACTACACACAGAGAAACGAGATAGGAGAGAGCGATGCGTTTTATTGGAGATATTTTTAGACTTCTTAAAGACACAACATGGCCAACTCGCAAGGAAAGCTGGAGAGATTTTCGTTCTATCATGGAATACACAGCTTTCTTTGTAGTAATTATTTACATTTTTGACCAGTTGATTGTTTCAGGTTTGATTCGATTTATTAACATTTTTTAGAAGAGTAGTGAAAGTACACTAAAAATCTTCTATTTATGAAAGGAAATATCATGGATAGTTTTGATAAAGGGTGGTTTGTTTTACAAACTTATTCTGGTTATGAAAATAAGGTAAAAGAAAATTTATTACAACGTGCACAAACCTACAATATGTTGGATAATATTTTACGCGTTGAAATTCCAACGCAAACAGTGCAAGTTGAAAAAAATGGAAAGAGAAAAGAAGTAGAAGAAAATCGCTTTCCAGGTTATGTTCTTGTAGAAATGGTCATGACAGATGAAGCTTGGTTTGTTGTTCGAAACACACCAAATGTTACAGGATTCGTCGGATCTCACGGAAATAGATCAAAACCAACTCCATTATTGGAACAAGAAATTCGTGATATCTTGGTTTCTATGGGACAAACTGTACAAGAGTTTGATATCGATGTTGAAGTTGGTCAAACTGTACGTATTATTGATGGTGCTTTTGCAGACTACACTGGTAAGATTACAGAAATTGATAATAACAAAGTGAAGATGATTATCTCTATGTTTGGTAATGACACAGTTGCAGAAGTAAACCTAAACCAAATCGCAGAATTATAACCCAAAGAGAGGCAA
>NZ_VMLA01000075.1:0-24533 GCF_013276425.1 Streptococcus sp. 3874
TAGAACTGACGAAGTCAGTAACATATATACGGCAAGGCGACGTTGACGTGGTTTGAAGAGATCTTCGAAGAGTATTACCTTCAAGAAGCTCCATTGATGCCCCACCACCGCGTCACAAATACCTACACTAACACAAAAAGGTGACATAGCCACCTTTTTGTTAACGTTTCAGTTTTCTTCCTTTTTCTACAAAATCAGGATTTTGTAGAGACTAACGGGCTGAAATTATTTTTCTGTAAGTGCAGCCAAACCTGGCAATACTTTACCTTCGAGAAGTTCCATTGATGCTCCACCACCAGTAGAGATCCATGAGAATTTGTCTGCACGTCCAAGGTTGATCGCTGCGGCAGCTGAGTCACCACCACCGATGATTGATTTAACACCTGGTTGTTTCACGATAGCGTCCATCACACCGATTGTACCAGCTTGGAAGTCTGGGTTTTCAAATACACCCATAGGTCCGTTCCATACAACTGTTTTGGCACCAGTCAGAGCTTCGTCAAATTTAGCGATAGATTTTGGACCGATGTCAAGACCAAGGAAGCCTTCAGAAACTGCTTCACCTTCAGTGTCACGCACTTCAGTGTAGCCAGCAAATGCGTTAGCTTCTTTAGAATCAACTGGCAAGATCAATTTACCATTTGCTTTTTCAAGAAGAGCTTTCGCAACATCCAATTTGTCTTCTTCTACAAGTGAGTTACCGATTTCGATACCTTGTGCTTTGTAGAATGTGTAAGTCATACCACCACCAATAAGGACTTTATCAGCTTTTTCAAGCAAGTTTTCGATAACACCGATCTTGTCTGAAACTTTTGAACCACCAAGGATAGCCACAAATGGACGTTCTGGAGTTTCAACTGCTTCTTGGATGTAGGCAATTTCATTTTCAAGAAGGAAACCAGCAACTGCTTTTTCAACGTTTGCTGAGATACCAACGTTAGATGCGTGTGCACGGTGAGCTGTACCGAATGCATCGTTTACGAAGATACCATCTCCAAGTGATGCCCAATATTTACCAAGTTCAGGATCGTTTTTAGATTCTTTCTTGCCGTCAACATCTTCGTAACGAGTGTTTTCAACCAAGAGAACTTGTCCATCTTCAAGAGCGTTGATAGCTGCTTCCAATTCAGCACCACGAGTAACACCTGGGAATACAACATCTTGACCCAATTTAGCTGCCAAGTCTGCTGCTACAGGAGCAAGTGATTTACCAGCTTTATCAGCTTCTTCTTTCACACGTCCAAGGTGAGAGAAAAGAATTGCACGTCCACCTTGTTCGATGATGTACTTTATAGTTGGAAGAGCTGCTGTGATACGGTTGTCGTTAGTAATTACGCCATCTTTCAATGGTACGTTGAAGTCAACACGAACGAGGACTTTTTTACCTTTCAAGTCAACGTCTTTAACAGTAAGTTTTGCCATGTTACAAAAACCCCTTTAATTATTTTATTCGAAACTATTATATCACACTTTGGAAATATAAGGAAAGATTTCACAAGATTTTTCGATATTTAATCTTCATCTTCTTTTTTCTGTTTCAAAGTCAAGACTAAACTAGCAAGACCAAGGCTTGCCAATCCTGCTATTAGGGCTTCATTGGCATCAGCAGTTCCTGTATTTGGCAATTGTTTACTTGCTTCTTCTGATTTAACTGCTGTATTTTGGGCTGGTTTTTCTTGTGTAGGCGCTACTGCTGGTTCAGTTTTTACTTTTGTTCCAATTTCAACAATTTCTGGAATCGCCTCTTGGATGACTTCTGTTGAACGAAGACGACGCTGACCGTTTTCATCAACTTCAAAGACATGTCTCAACAGACCATCTCGTCCCTGTATGATGACTCGTTGTTCCCCAACTAGCATATCAGCATTTTCATGCTCTTGACGGTCAAAGGCAACCTTTTCCTCTTGAACTTCCAATTTAGGAGCCTTTTGTTGATCAGAAGCCGGTTGATTAGTAGTTTTTGGAAGGACTGTGTTTTGTTGTTCTGGTTTAGTTGAGATAGTAACAAGGTCATTTGCACCATTAGATTCTACTCGTGGTTTCTCAGCAGATTCATAAACAAAGGCATAATGAGTAAAGTGTGGTGCTGTAAAGATAACATGACTATCCGTTTGTTCAAAAGCCAATTCTACTGCCTCTTTGCCTTCAGGTAAGAAGAATACTCTCTTCACTTTCTTATCTTTTTCAATTGGAATTTTCACAATAGAAGCGTAAGAGAGATCAACGTCTTGACCTTTTTCATCGAGACCTTCTATTTCAAAGACATGAGCATCTTCTCCAGCAAAGTATTTCTTCTCTTCAGCACTTGCTTGAACACGCTCTACTTTCAAACCCTTGATGACAATCTTCTCTTTATTTGAGAAGTGTACTTCAACACCTGTTTTACTATCAGAAAAGACTGCTGGCTTGTCTTCTTTCAATAAAGCAACCAGATCTTTTAGACTCTGTTTCGCTGTTGCAAGCTCTTCTGGACTCAAATCTACTTTTTCAACCAAGGCCTTGTTTTTCTCAAGAAGCGGAGCTAGGGCATAACCTGAAGGATGGGTTGGTTTGGCAGCCAAGAGTTCTTGAACCTCACCTGTTAAGCGATCAAGTTCTGTCTTTTCTTCCTTAAATTTCTCTTGACCATTCAGAGCTTTATGAGCTTCTGTCAATTTATTAAGTCGGTCATTGACTTGATCTTGGGTGCTAGTTTCATGGTCTTTCAACACTTGTTCGGCCGCTTCAATTGCTTTCAAGAAAGCTTCTTTTACTTCTGGTGAAGCAAAGTTATAGACCACCTTGTTCTTAGCCACTTCAACTTCTGCTAATTTCTGTTTGAGGTACTCATCGTTCAATGCTGCTTTTGGAGATACCAAAACATCAAAGTTGACTTCATGACCTTGGTAACGAAGCGTCAAGGTTTGACGACCAGTCTTTTGAGCATCGTAACCAGAAATTTCAACTCCCTCATTAGTAAAGGAATGTTCTTCCATGGTGTCATTGCTATAAGCCACTGCAAAGCGTCCTTCAGACAAGTCTAAGTTATCACCAACTAGGTAATCTTTTTTCGGTTCCTGACTTACTTCAATTCTCAAAATAGTTTTCGGACTTGCTTCATCTTGACTAGTAACAGTCACTGACAAATTAGCATGTACCGGTTGCCCCAAATATTGTAAAGTAAGATTTTGTTCTCCCTTATGATGCGTGTCAAATCCTGATACTGATACACCTGCGTGAGTTAGGCGAATGAGTTCGTCCTCAGCTCCTCCTTCATACTGAACTCGAAGAACACCACCTCTAAGGTCCAAATCCTCCCCTTCGGCGTAGCTTGTTTTCTTAGGTCCTGTTTCTAGGCTGACTGACTTGATTCTTCTGTCATCTTTTGGAACGGAAACCGCTAGGACATTACTAATTTCCTTGCCTGGAAACTGGGTACGATAGTACAGAAGACCAGATTGATTTGTCAAATCCAATGGTGCACTTGCTAGGTCTCCTCCAACTTCGCTCTTCAAGGTTGCAAGCGGAGTTTGAGAATTTGGATTGTCATAAACGGTAATGGTTGCTCCAGCTGGTACATCCGCAAAACCAACTTGTACCTTGTTATTGCCTAGAGAACGGGCTGCAGCCTTGGCCATCGGAATATTGACACTCTCAGTATCAAGCTTTTCATACATTTTCCAGTTATAGATACGAATAGCCTTCCATGGAGTTCCATTGTCAGAAGTGACAACATTTAAGCGCCAATCTTGAGCTGTGATAGGTTTATCAAGGGTAATATCTGTAACATGAGCTTTATTGCCACGGACTTCCTTAGCCAACTTCCATTGACCATCCGCATCTTTATAATAGAGGTCAAAGTCTTTGGTGTTCATCAAACCATCGTTTACAGATTCTCCACCAGCTCCAGCATGATCCATCACCCATCTCACAACACGGCGTGGTTGTGTCAAACGAATATCAACGCTACCACTTAATTGAGAAGAAGACCATTTGTCAGATAGACTGGTAATGGTACCATTCAACATACCTTCAATACCTTCTCCACCTTCTGTATCTGGGAAGGTACTTCCGATAACAGTAGCCCCTGGAACGATGTTTTCTGCTAGAGGTCTTGGAAGACTTGTGTCTTGGACAGTCATCCCCCACTCAAAGTTTGTAGTTGCTGCTTCTGAACGAACCCCATTTTTACCGACTGCTACAACCTTCAGTTCTTGAGTTGTACCCTGAGCACTTGCTGAGCGGCTAACTTTTGGTAGGTAGATCGTAGTTGCAGATGAACCTGTCAATAGGCGCCAAGCATCGCCATCCTTTTCATAGACTTCATAGAAATCAGCATCTTTATGACCAGTAAATTGTACAACTGCTTCCGCTTCTTGGGCATTTTTAAGGACTTGTTTGGCTACAGCTACTGTGGTTGGTGCCTGAGGAGCATCTTGATTATTGCTGATGGTCAATTGCCCCAGGTTAAATTGATAACCTTTTAAGTCTTTGTCATTTTCAAAATAGAGTTTAATACCGTAAATTGTTTTACCTGCCAAGGCACTCAAATCAAAATCATCGGTAGTCCAGTTATCTGAAACTGTCAATTCTTTACGGGCAGCTTCATCACCATAGGTATAATCTTTCTTGGTTGCAAATTCTACATAAACCTTGGTCCCTTTGCCTCCTTTGTGGGCAACATGCAATTTGGTTGTATCTGTCACCTTCAAGCGAGTAGAGTACAAATTCACATCTTGCTTGGTCGCACCTGAAAGATCCCCTGCAAATTTAAGAGAAGTTCCACCATTATAAGCATCTTCAAAATCATAGCTTGCTTTCAACTTATCACCAGTTGATTTTTGCCACCAGCGCCATGTTGGAAGAACACCTGAAACTGAACGGTAATTCCACTCAGAATCCTTAGAAACCTTACCATCTACGAACCATTTTCTACCATGACCGGTATTAAAAGAAGTGGTAAAAGTATGACCTACTGCTGGCGTGCGGTCCGCAACTAGGTTGGCAATCCCGTACCAGTCCTTGTCATCTGGTTTTTGACCAGTTGGATCGCCTTGGTAACCAGTGAAGAAGATATTTTCATTCTTATGATAGTCTTCGCCTGTCTTGCCAAGACTTGTAATAGTATCTGGCGCAAAGAGACCAAGTGACAAGCGAAGTTTGCCATTTTCATCTAAAAGGGCATCCCATTTCACTTTAGTCTTATAAGAACCACCCTGTTGCAATTCCAATCCTGCAAAGACATCGTACTGGCTACGCTCTAACCATTTGGCCATAGCTACAGAGTAATCATTCTTCTCTTTGGTCCAGTTAAAGTTAGCAAAGAAGTGATCAGCGGGTACCTTGTCCCCCTCTTTTTGCATAAACTGATAGTTGTATTCTCCTAAACCATCTTGGTGGTAACGTCCATAGTTATAAGTCATGGCATCGTACCAAGAATACTTGATTGGATGGTTTACCTTAGCAGCATACTCCTTGGTATAGAGCATAAACTGGCGCATCTTTTCTCCAAGAGGTTCAACCAAATCCCCAGTTGTTTCTTGGTTAATGAAATAGCCATCATAGCCATAATACTTGGCCATATCTACCAATTTACGGGCAATTGGGAAGCTACCATCTGCGTCTTGCTTCAAAGCTTCAGCGAATTTTTCTTGATCAGCAATACTATTAGACCAGTTGAAGAAGAGTGTACCATATACAGGAACCCCGTTACGGTGACCTGCATCAATAACGTCAGGAGTTGGTACGAGACCTTCCCAGAAGACCATTGAATCTAGATATTGCCAATAGTCAAAAGCATAGGCCTTGAACTCTTCTCCACCAACAGAAGCATGGTCTTTTGCTTTAGAATTGGTGTTTGATAAGGCTTGAACTTTTGCTTCCTTGCTAGCTTTTTCATTGACTAAATGACCTGTCCGACGTGAAGCGAGGACAACAGATCCGCGGTTAATAGCATCATCTTCACGAGCACCTGGTTCCCATTTTAACAATTCTTCCCAAGAATTAAATTTGATTTCCTTTGGTTTTAATGTTTTTTCTGTATTTTTAGGGACATCTGGCTGGACTTCTTTTTCAGTCTTATTAGCTTCGGCTGCTGGCTTAGACTCATCCCCTTGGTTAGTTGCTTCGGGCTTTGCTTCTGTTTCCTTGTCAGACTTAGGTTTTGCTTCTGCAGATGGTGTTTCTGCAACCACCTCACTTGCTTTTTCCTCTGGTTTAGCTGCGCTAGCTGCTTCTGCAGTTTCAGTAGTTGCAGCTTCATTGCTTGCTGGCGAAGCAGTTTCAGATGCTATCGCTACTCCTTCTGCCTTTTCTAGCTTGTTTTCTCTAGCATGTTCCCCTTCATTCTGCTTATCAGCTTCATTGGTCGAATGCTCACTCTCTCCTGAAACAAGCTCTGTATTAGCTCCGCTATTTTCAGGAACTGCAGTTTCTTCAGCCAAGGCTGAACTAGCAAATAAAACAGCACCAATCATCAGCGAGCAGGCTCCTACTGATAACTTACGAATACTGTAACGACAACGTCTTTCAAAAAATGAATTCTTCATTTTCTCCTCCTAAAAAATTGATTTTGTTGCACAAAAGAAAGCGCTTAACTTTCTTTATAAAATTTTTATCCCAATCACAGGGACCAAGATAATCACATTTTTATCCTAAAGCATTTTTTGACAAAAAACAATAGCTGTTTTCACAAATCTAAAATAAGGTTAAAAACTCTTAAAAATAATACACTTATCAATTATAATTTTCTTTTACAAACTTGACATTAACACTTGTTAGATTTACTTTTATCCTTTAAAATAGAATAGGAGATATTCCGCGATTATTTTTCGGAGGAAAAAGAAATGTCCATTAATTGGCAGGAAATTTTATTTCACTTTTTAGGTGGTCTGGGACTATTCTTATATAGTATCAAGACCATGGGAGACGGTTTGCAACAAGCTGCTGGAGATCGCCTTCGTTTTTACCTTGACAAATATACTAGTAATCCTTTCTTTGGAGTTCTGGTTGGTATTGGGATGACTGCTCTAATTCAGTCTAGTTCTGGTGTAACAGTTATTACAGTCGGCCTGGTCAGTGCCGGTCTCTTAACCTTACGTCAGGCTATCGGGATTGTCATGGGTGCTAATATTGGGACAACTGTCACATCCTTTCTCATCGGTTTTAAATTAGGTAACTATGCCCTACCTATGCTCTTTATCGGTGCCGTCTGTCTCTTTTTTACGAAAAATCGGACAGTCAATAATATCGGACGCATCCTCTTTGGTGTCGGTGGTATCTTTTTTGCCCTCAATCTCATGAGCGGCGCAATGGCTCCACTCAAGGATTTACAGGTCTTTAAGGACTATATGATTGAGCTAAGTAAGAATCCTGTTTTGGGTGTCTTTGTCGGTACCGGCTTGACCTTACTGATTCAAGCTTCCTCGGCTACCATCGGGATTTTACAAAACCTCTACGCCAGCAATCTCATTGACCTGCAAGGAGCTCTGCCAGTTCTATTTGGTGACAATATCGGGACAACCATTACAGCCATCATTGCCTCTTTAGGTGCTAATATTGCAGCTAAACGGGTAGCAGGAGCTCATGTTGCCTTCAACGTTATCGGAACAGTCGTCTGCGTTATTTTTCTAGTTCCTTTTACAGCCCTGATTCATTGGTTTGAAGCTACGCTAAATCTAGCACCAGAAATGACCATCGCCTTTGCTCACGGAACCTTTAATATTACCAATACCATTGTCCAATTTCCATTTATCGGAGCTCTGGCTTACTTTGTAACCAAGATTATTCCTGGAGAGGACGAGGTTGTCAAATATGAACCCTTATATCTTGATGAGCATTTCATCAAACAAGCCCCATCTATCGCTCTCGGAAATGCTAAGAAAGAGCTCTTGCATTTAGGAAACTACGCTGCCAAAGCCTTTGACCTTTCCTATAAGTATATCATTGACTTGGATGAAAAAGTTGCTGAAAAAGGGCATAAAACCGAAGAAGCCATTAACACCATCGATGAGCAATTAACACGTTATCTCATTGCCCTTTCAAGCGAAGCTCTCAGTCAAAAAGAAAGCGAAGTGCTCACCAATATCCTTGATTCCTCCCGTGATTTGGAACGGATTGGAGACCACGCGGAGGCTCTACTCAATCTGACTGACTATCTTCAACGTAAAAATGTTGAATTTTCTGATGCCGCCTTGAAAGAATTAGAGGAAGTTTATCGTCAAACTAGTGACTTTATCAAAGATGCTCTGGATAGTGTGGAAAACAATGATATTGAAAAAGCACGCAGTCTTGTAGAACGTCATGAAGCAATCAATAAGATAGAACGTGTTCTCAGAAAAACCCACATCAAACGCCTCAACAAGGGCGAATGTTCAACACAAGCTGGGGTCAACTTTATAGACATCATCTCACACTACACTCGTGTATCAGACCACGCTATGAACCTTGCTGAAAAGGTTTTTGCAGAACAAATCTAAGAACCAAGAAGCTATCCATCATAATTGGATGGCTTTTTGCTTTTTCCTAAGCAAGACTAGGCTGAATGAAACTGAAAGAGTATTCTGCAGATATATAGTATATTGAAACTAGAATAGTACACCTCTATTTCTAAAACATTGTTAGAAATCGATTTGACTGTCCTGAACGATTTATCCTGTTATTATTTCATTTTATTATAGTGGATTAAATTAAAAAAGTATAGTATATTGAATCTATAACAGTACATCTTGACTGCTAAAATATTTCTATAAATTAATTTGACTTTCCTGATAGAGTTGTTCACATCTTATTTCAATTCACTATACAATCCAGTTCCTAAAACTTTGCTAGAAATTGATTTGGCTTTCCGAATTAATTTGTTCAAATTTTATTTCATTTCAATATACTGAAAAATTCATTCACTAGCACAGGGCAAGAGGGAGTCGCTATTGATTTCAACGGTAGCAGGTACATACAGAGGACTCCTACCTCAGATATACTGCAATATCATCGTATAAAAAAAACCTCTGAGATTCTTCTCAAAGGTTCTGATTTGGCTAATTACTGTTCTCAACCGCTGCAGTAATAAATGCAGTGTAGAGTTCTTCTGGACGATTTGGACGACTTGACAGTTCAGGGTGATACTGACAAGCTACAAAGAATTTATTTTCTGGAATTTCCACAATTTCTACTAAACGATTATCTGGAGAAACTCCTGAGAAGACAAAGCCTGCTGCCTCAAACTGCTCACGGAAGGCATTGTTAAACTCATAACGGTGACGGTGGCGGCGTTGCACCACTTCTTGATTGTGATAAGCAGCCGCTGCCTTAGAGCCACGTTTCAACTTAGACGGATAAAGCCCCAAGCGAAGGGTTCCCCCCATATCCTCAACATCAATCTGATCACGCATGATATCAATGATAGGGTATTTTGTTTCTGGTGCAAGCTCTGCAGAATTGGCACCTTCGAGTCCTAAAACGTGACGAGCAAATTCGATACATGTCAACTGCATTCCCAAGCAGACTCCCAACATTGGAACATCATTTTCACGCGCATAGCGGATGGCTTGGATTTTCCCTTCTGTACCACGTTGACCAAAACCACCTGGTACGATGATCCCGTCCGCATCAGACAAGAGTTCTGCTACATTCTCTGCTGTCACATCATTGGCATTGACCCAATTGATTTTAACTTCTACATCATTGACATAGCCAGAGTGTTTCAAGGCTTCGACCACTGAGATATAGGCATCTTGCAACTCCACATACTTACCAACAAGGGAAATCTTAACTTGTTTCTTGAGGTTCATGACCTTGTCCACCATGGCTGACCATTCTGTCATATCCGCTGCTGGTGCGTCTAATTTCAAATGGTCACAGACAATTTGGTCCATACCTTGTGCCTGCAAGTTCAGTGGAATTTGGTAAAGATGTTCGACATCCAACGATTCGATAACGGCTTCTGGTGCCACATCACAGAACTGGGCCAGTTTATTTTTAATTCCTTGACCAGCTGGCTCTTCTGTACGAATCACCAACATATTTGGTTGGATTCCCAATCCACGCAATTCTTTTACAGAGTGCTGAGTTGGTTTGGTCTTCATTTCACCAGCGGCCTTGAGGTAAGGAAGCAAGGTTGTATGGATGTACATAACATTATCCGCCCCCACATCCGCCTTCATCTGACGAAGGGCCTCTAGGAATGGCAAGGACTCGATATCTCCAACAGTTCCACCAACCTCTGTGATAATGACATCAGAGTCGGTCGTTAGAGCGGCACGCTTGATTTTTTCTTTTAAAGCATCTGTGATATGAGGAATAACCTGAACAGTTGCCCCAAGGTATTCTCCACGACGTTCCTTACGAAGAACTTCACTGTAAATTTTACCAGTTGTCACGTTGGAATATTTGTTGAGATTGATATCGATGAAACGTTCATAGTGACCCAAGTCCAAATCTGTCTCAGCTCCGTCATCTGTCACAAAAACTTCCCCGTGCTGGTAAGGACTCATAGTTCCTGGATCAATATTGATATAAGGGTCAAATTTTTGAATGGTTACTTTAAGACCACGATTTTTCAAGAGACGGCCCAGACTCGCTGCCACAATCCCTTTCCCAATAGACGATACCACACCACCAGTTACAAAAATATATTTCGTAGACATAGATTCCTCTTTCTAAAGTGCTCAAGGTCTTGCTAACTACGTGGGGACATAGAAAACAAGACCCTACTAATAAGAATAATCTGGGACGACTGCACCAGATTCACAACTAATACTCTTCGAAAATCTCTTCAAACCGCGTCAACGTCGCCTTGCCGTAGATATGTGTTCCTGACTTTGTCAGTCTTATCTACAACCNNCTAGTTTCCTAGTTTGCTCTTTGATTTTCATTGAGTATAAAATACAAGAAGATAACTTCTTGTAAAAACAAAAATAGCTCCCTAAGAACTAGGGAGCTCCGACCTCTAAAAGAGGTGCCCGAACAATATGATACCTAAAAATAGGATAATTGTCAATAGCTAACTTTTATTCCTCGATGATTTCAGCATCATCATCTGAAAACTCGTCGTCTTCGTTGAGATCCACATCTTCTCCCAAGTCATCTGGAGCGATTTCGTTGATTTCTGCATCATAAGCTTCCACTTCATTTTTTTCATCATCTGGATTTTCATCATCGTATGAAAGAGCTGGATCTGCTTCGTATGCATCTTCGTCTTCTGGATCATCTGCATTGTAGTCAATGGCATCTGAATCACCATCCATAAAGGCATTGACACGTTTTTTCTTAGCTTTTGGTGCTACTTCATCGTCGTCATTTTCTTCAAGAGCGATGATTTCTTCGTCGATTTCGTCCACACCATACCATGAACGAAGACCCCATTTGTTGTCCCCAAGTGAGATGAAGCTACCGTCAAAGTTCAACTCTGTGTAGAACAAAGGCAAAGCTTCGCGGATATCGCTGTTTGATGTTCCAAGGTAGTTTTGAATTTCATTTACAAGATCGCTAAAATGCATCTCATGATCGCGACCACGAAGTTCCAAGATAGCACGCGCTACCTCAATCATAGATAGTTCACTTTTTTCTTGCCCAGCAAATACTTCTAATTCCAAAGCGTTTCTCCTCATTTATACTACTATCGCCAGAGCAAACAGACTCTGACCTCATTTTATCATTTACTCTTTATTTTACGATAATTTTGCGGAATAGTCAAAGGTTAAGGGGGAGAAAGTGGCAGGATTAGACTAATTCCAATATAAAACTCCTTCCTTTTTCTGTTGCTCCATTTTCCACAAATCCAAGCGACTTGAAACACCTCCTAGAAGCATGATTGTAGGTGTAGATTTCCTTAACTCTCAATTCTTTCCATCCTTTTACTCAAGCAAATTCAATCAAAGCACTTAGAATCTTTTTTCCAAGTCCTCGATGTTGGTAAGCGGAATTCCCAATCACAATGGGGAGATTATCCTGAGATAGTGTAATATCCCCAATTGGAAACCATTCTCCCTTCTCCTTGACTTCAATCCAAAAAGGCTCACCATGCCGATCCAAATAGAAATACATGGCTTCCAAGGTCGCTTGACTGTAAGGAAGCTTCACCCCATCTACGAGGTAAACCAAGTTCACATCCTGATACCAAGCAAAAGCTTCCTCACAATGATTGACCTTATAATAAGGAACAAGACACAATGCACTACCTTTTCAACAAAAGAGTTGCTGCTTGATTAAAACCATCACACCAGTTATACCATTTTGCTTCATACCCATCTTGAGCTAGGATACGATCTTCTAAATCAAAAACAGAGTAAATAGACTTCCTGCAAAACTAGAATCCTAGTTCATGATTGATAATACCAACAATCAAATTCATTCGTAATCCGAAGCGTTTACGATGATTTCGATAGGTTGTTGAAAATATTTTAAACGTTTTCATAGTGAAATGAAATAAGAACAGGACAAATCAATCAAGACAGTCAAATCGATTTCTAACAATGTTTTAGAAGTAGAGGTGTACTATTCTAGTTTCAATCTACTATACTTTGTCAAAAATACTCTCAACCTTGATTCTCTCCTTAGATAGCGCATGGTTATAGGCTTTATCTTCAGCTATTAGCGGCTTGAGTTTGCTGGATTTACGTGGAGTTTGTGCTTGAGGATATATCTTCATGAGCCCTTGATAAGCACTGTCAGCCAAGATTTTACCAGCTTGTCCGATATTTCTGCGACTCATTTTGAACAACTTCATATCATGACAATAGTTCACAGTGATCTCCAAAGAAACAATTCTCCCTTGACTTGTGACAATCGCTTGAGCCTTCATAGCGTGGCATTTCTTTTTACCAGAATCATTCGCTAATTGTTTTTTAAGGCGATTGATTTTTACTTCCGTCGCATCAATCATTACCGTATCCTCAGAACTGAGAGGAGTTCTTGAAATCGTAAAACCACTTTGAACAAGAGTTACTTCAACCCATTGATTCCGATGGGTTAAGTTGCTTTCGTGGATACCAAAATCAGCCGCAATTTGTTCATAAGTGCGGTATTCTCGCACATATTGAAGAGTGGCCATCAGAAGGTCTTCTAGGCTTAATTTAGGTTTTTATCCATCTTTTGCGTGTTTAATTTTTAATACGGCTAACATCTCTTCAAAAGTCGTGCGCTGAACAGCAACAAGGAGCTTAAATCGTGTATCAGTTAGTTGTTTACTTGCTTCATAATTTTATTGTATCATATTTTTGTTTCACAGGAAGTCTAATCTAATGGAATAGGAGGCAGTAAGATGGAAACTATCATAGCTTGTACTCATAAACTACTCAAAACGATATATGAAGTCTTATATCTCCATAAAAATACATAATTTCACAGTGTTTTTTTTAATGCTGACGATATTACAGGAATAAATGAAATTGCAAAATAAATGATAACTGAAATAAAGTATACTGGCAAAATTCCAATTAAGTCTGCTAGATAACTAAATGAAACTAGCGCTACAGCATACATTAGTTGCATTAAAACACTTCTGGCAGCAAAAGCTCTTGCCAATATACTAGGATCAACTTTTTCTTGAATAATTGATTCTTGAATTATATTTCTAATTTGTGCAGGGGGGCCGACTAGAAAAGAAATAATAATTGTTATGATAGGGCTTCTATTAACAGTGTAAAATAGTGTGAGTAGTGTAACAAGAAGTGATGATATAAACAAAAATTTTCCTGGAAAATGTTGAAGTTTATGAGAGTATTTTGTTATTACCCCTCCTCCAACTATAATCCCTAAGAAGTATGCTGAACCCTGGTATCCCCACCAAGTTTCACTTGTTAAAAGGATAGTGGTTGTAAATGCTAGGAGGTATGAAGATGTCCAAATCACATTTGCAAAATTTTCAATAATATCCATAATAGTTATATCCCTGATGACAGGATTATCCCTTATAGGTATGAGACCTTCAAAAATTTGATATACATATGAACTTTTGGAAGAGTTTGGTTTATGTTGATTCTTTTCAACGTGAATATAAAAACTTAGAACTGAGGAGAGCAAGAAACACAAAGATATACAATATAATGAATATTGCAAACCTAGTAACGTAGACAATGGAATTGCAAGTGCCCAGCCTGCTGTTTGAACGGATTGACGAATGCTTAGGGTGAGACCGTTTGCTTTTACTATCGCATCATTATCAACTATACTAGGAACAATAGCTAGACGTGCAGGAGTATAAAAACTATTGGTGATGCTTATTAAAAAGACTGTGGAATAGGTTATTATAATACTATCATTAAATGAACTGATAATGGTATAAGACAGAGTAACTAGCCCACCAATCAGATTAGTAAACGACAATACATTTTTATGTGAAATTTTGTCTAAAAAAATAGGTCCAATCAAACCTCCTATAACTGCTGAAATAGTTCCTATTATCAAAACAAATGTTGATTCACTGATAGAATTACTTTGTGAATAAACCTTTGAGATGATTGTTACACTGAAAAAAATATTTGCAATCAAGTTAAAAATTTGATTGCAAAGTAAGTATTTAAAATTATTATTGCTTATCTTAACTCATTCCTTTTGCAAATAAATATTGATTAGTATAGCAAAAAAATATATTTTACGCAATTACTATGCTCTCGTGTTGATATACCATACATATGAAAGCTTCTACCTTTCCTTTTGTATATCTATCTAATTTTAGCCATATTGCTCGAGAATTCCATAACCTTTCTTGCAAAATCATAGTTTTAGGTGGTGACTAAAATAGATAGAAATATAATATTGCTTACGGTAGGAATTATGGTATCTCTTGGGAACAGTGATCTCTCTAAACATGTAAAGTCTGATTTTATTAATTAAGGAGGTACATTTATCGTATGGTTTTATAATCACTCTATGAGGGACAGGGGAATCACTTGCTGATTCCTCCTAATTTCTAGCTGGACGGTATTGATCGGACTCTTTATAAGCTCTAAGGTTGCATGGGAAGAGCTCCTCCAACTTAAATCAGCGTAATGGGATAATACAGAATGGTCCATTTTTCTAATAAGTATAGTTGAGTCGGATGAAGATATGCTATATTGACTTTCATTTCTTTCTCCTCAAGGGAATTCGATACTCACTTCTGTTTGCCTTTAAATCGCCATTGGAAGCGGAGCTTGTCATAAAAGGGAAACTCGATAAACAAGACTCCCAAACCCAGACAGAGACTGGCAAGAACGTCTGATGGGTAATGAACTCCCAGATAGACTCTTGATACCAGTACACTGACTAGGTAGAGGCCAAGGACGATTTGTACGATTTTTCTCCAGACTGGATTTTTAATTCGTTGACTGAGAATGCCAATCAGAGTACCTACCATCAAGGTTACAGCCAGAGAATGCCCACTTGGGAAGGAAAATCCCTTCTCTTCCACCAGATGTAAGATAGCTGGTCGTGGGCGCTGGTAGATATTTTTAAAGGTCACGATTAAAAGACCTGCCAAAGCCAGATTTCCCAGCATGAAGAAACTTTCTATCTTCCATCGCTTACGATAAAAGACAAAAGCTGTAATGACAACCCAAGTGATAATCACTGGGATATCAATCAAGCGTGTGATGGCTTTGAAAAGAATAGTCAAGTAATCTGGCAAATCTCCTCGAACTACCGTTTGAATCAATTGGTCAAAACCGACCAGCGTTTCAGGGTAAAATTTGACCATGTAGCCAAGAATAACGAAAAGTAAAAGGGCAAAACTGCCCTTCATTAAAAATGTTTGTTTATCTCTCATAATGTTTTAAGGTTGGTTTCAAGAGAACATACAACAACCAGAATGAAACGGAAAAGATTACACCCTCAATCAAGTTAAAAGGTAATACCATGGTCATTAGGTAGTTGGAAAGTCCCAAAATTTTTCCAATATCAAAGTTAGCAAACTTAGCGTACAAAGGAACAGCATAAACATAGTTGAGAAGCAACATAGCCACGGTTAAACCAATAGTCCCAGCTAGAGAGCCTAGTAGGAAACGAAGGGTTGTCCGTTCCTTTTTCCAAATCAAAGCAAATACGATGACAAAAACTCCCAAAGCTACGATATTCATTGGCAAACCAATGTAAGTATTCACTCCCTGGCTGTTAAGAAGCAGTTTCAAGAGTGAGCGAAGCAAGAGAACTCCTAGAGCAGCAGGCAAATCCATGAGCACCAAGCCCACAAGGACCGGCAAGATACTAAATTCGATCTTGAGGAAGGATGCCGCTGGTAAAAGCGGAAAGTCAAAGTACATCAGCACAAATGAGATGGCTGATAAGATTGCAATGGTCGAAAGTCGACGTGTGTTTGTCATAACAGGTTCCTCCAATTTTCTATAAAATCAGAAGAAGTTAGAAAGGATTCCTCTATCTATTCTCACTTTTTATATCCCAAAAGTTCCCTCTCACTCTATTAAGGAAATTCAAGCAAGCGGTTACAGTTTAGCTATAAATCTATCAGAACAGACAAAGCTATTCTTTCGTCTTCTCCCATCCAGACTATACTGTCGGTTGTGGAATCTCACCACATCAGCTTGCGCTCGCGGACTTATTTGGCTAAGATATTTTAGATTTATCTAGGCGTCGCAGTCGAAGATAATACTTAAAGTATATCCGAGACAAGACAACGACGAGAAAGCTAAAATAGCTAGTCAAATTTACCGCCGGTCGGGAATTTCACCCTGCCCTGAAGACTCTTTTATCATAACAAAAAACGCTTGCAAGCGCAAGCATTTTGTTCATTTTCATTTTCATTTTTTATTTCAATTTATCCACTTCATAGGTATGAACAAGCTCAAGACCTGCAAAGTTCTGCTGGCGGAGGGCTTCGTAGACAATCATGCAGACGGTATTAGACACATTGAGACTGCGGACATGTTCATCATTCATGGGAATACGAAGAGCCTTCTCAGGATGTTCGCGCATAAAGTCCTCAGGTAAGCCCTTGTCTTCACGTCCAAAGAGAAAATAATGGTCCTCATCAGTCGATAAATCCACCTCAGAATACACTTTCTCAGCAAATTTTGAGATCAGATAGAGTTTGCCCTTCATCTGAGACATAAAATCTTCCAAACTATCGTGAAAATAAATCTCTAGCTTATCCCAATAATCCAATCCAGCCCGCTTCATCTTGCGGTCATCAATAGGAAAGCCCATAGGCTTGATGATGTGGAGGGGAGAATTGGTCGCAGCGCAAGTACGCGCGATATTGCCCGTATTTTGTGGAATTTGAGGTTCAAATAATACAATGTGATTTGTCATGACTTGCTTCCTTTCACCATTGCAAAAAAATAGCCACACTGCCCGGAGTCAAGCTCAGCAAACAGCGTGGTTAAGGCATCGTTAACTTACCTCACAACAGGTTTGAAGTAAATCAGCGAAACTACTTTCTTAGTATAACACTTTCAGAATCATTGTCAATAGAAACGACTTGATTTTTTAAATTTTTTCAAGCTATTTCCAAGGGTTGTAAAATCGTCCCTGATTCTGCAAGATAAGTAGTAAACTAGCTACTAAAAACAAGGTTGCCAAGAGCAAGGTAATATAGTCTCCTTTTTTCAAGGCCTGATAACTATACCATGTGCGTTTTTTCTCTTTCCCAAAGCGGCGAAGCTCCATGGCAGTCGCAATGGTATCAATGCGTTCTAGCGAGCTAAAAATCAAGGGCGTAATAATGAGCAGATTGCCTTTGATTCGTTGCATAAGAGAAGCTTTCTTGGATAATTCCATCCCACGCGCCTCCTGAGACATCTTGATAGTAAAGAATTCTTCCTGCAAATCTGGAATATAGCGCAAGGTCAGGCTGACAGAATAAGCAATCTTATAGGGCACACCAATTTGATTTAAACTGGAAGCAAACTGACTAGGATGGGTTGTCATCAAAAAGATAATAGCCAGAGGAATGGTGCAAAGATACTTAATGGCCAAATTTAGCAGATAAAAGAGCTCCTGGCTGGTTAGAGTGTAGACACCGATTCCCTGCCAAATCACACTTCTCTCTCCATAAAGTCCAACCCCATACTCGGGAGAAAAGAGATAGACCATCAAAACGTTTAAAACGGCAAATACCGTCGCAAAAACGGCTACAAAGGAGACATCTTTAAAGCGGATTTCTGATAAATAGAGGAGAAAGACTGAAAAGATGGCAATCAGCAAGAGCATTCTGGTATCATAGCTAATCATGGCCGCCAATGATACCAGAATGAAAAAGAGAAGTTTCCCAGCTCCTGACAAGCGATGAATCACAGTATCTCTATGCTGGTAACCGATTAATTTAGCTTGCATCCCTCTCTCCTTTCTTTGTAAAATGCCGTTAAATCCAGTGGATCCACATCTAGTTTCTTAGCCAAGTTAAAGATGGAGGTTTCTTTTAGATTGGCTTTTACTAACAGCTCAGGATCGCTCAACAGACTGGCTGGAACAGTATCGGCAATCAATTCTCCATCCACCATGACAAGGACCCGGTCTGAATAATCCAGCATCAATTGCATATCATGGGTAATCATGACAATGGTATGCCCTTTTTGATGTAACTCTTCGAGAAATTCCATAATCTCAGTATAGTTCTTCTGATCTTGACCTGCAGTCGGTTCATCTAGGAGAATAATTTCAGCTCCTAAGACCAAAATTGAAGCAATGGTGACACGTTTTTTCTGACCAAATGACAGGGCAGAAATAGGCCAATTACGGAATTCATAAAGTCCACAGATTTTCAAGGTTTCATAGACTCTCGTTTCAATTTCCTTCTCATCCACACCTCGCAAACGGAGCCCTAGAGCCACCTCATCAAAAATCATATTGGTTGAAATCATTTGATTAGGATTTTGTAGCACATATCCTACTCGTTCCGCCCGCTCTGCAACAGAATCGCCTTTTATATCCTGTTTTTCCCAAAGATAGCGTCCTTCCGTCTGAATAAAGCTACTTATAGCCTTGGCTAGAGTTGATTTCCCTGCTCCATTTTTTCCGACAATAGCAATCTTTTCACCCTTTTTAATATCTAAATGTAGGGATTTTAAAATCGGCCTATCATCATAAGAAAAAGATACTTCCTCTAGTCTAAAGAGTGACTGCAATTCTGAGGTTTCTTTTACCAGTTCCGTCTGTAACTGGACTTGCCCTTTTGAGATAGACAAGTTATCCAGATCTGCTAATTGTTCTTCCTTGACTAAGTCCACACCTAATTGACGGAGAGTGGTTAGATAAAGGGGTTCTCGAATTCCATTTTGAGTCAATAAATCAGTCGCAAGCAACTGGTCAGGGCTCCCATTAAAAAGGATACGACCATCGTTTATCAAGACAATCCGATCCACAGGGCGATGCAGAACGTCCTCCAAACGGTGCTCGATAATCAGAGTCGTCGTCCCCTCTTCCTTATGAATCTGGTCAATCAATTCGATAATATCCTGACCTGACTTGGGATCTAGATTGGCGAGTGGCTCATCAAACAAGAGAATCGGACTTTCATCAATCAAGACACCAGCCAGACTGACTCGCTGCTTTTGTCCACCTGACAAATCCTGAGGACGCTGATCCAGTAAAGGAAGAAGGTCCAACTTTTCAGCCCATTTATAAACACGACCTTTCATCTCATCTAGGGCTGTCACATCATTTTCCAGAGCAAACGCCAAATCTTCTGCCACAGACAAGCCAATAAACTGCCCATCTGTATCCTGCAAAACTGTGCTAACCAGATGAGACTTATCATAAATGCTCATATCAAAGGCTACTTGACCCTTTATCAAAAATTCTCCATATGTCTGACCCTTGTAAATATTGGGAATAATCCCATTCAAACACTGACCCAAGGTAGATTTACCTGACCCAGATGGTCCAACAATTAAGACTTTCTCTCCCTTGTAAATGGTCAAGTCTATCCCTTGCAAGGTCGGTTCTTGTTGTGTTTCATACCGGAAAGAGAAATCCTTCCACTCAATTATAGCTTCTTTCATCTTACTCTCTTCATTCGCTTCTTAGACTTCTATTTTATCATAAATCAAGCCCTTCTTGCAGTCTCTACTCTTAAAATCTTAGCGCCAAAAAGATTCCTATCCTAGCTTACTTGCCTAACTAATCTATAAACATCGAAAAAGACTAGTTGCCCAGCCTTCCCCATCATTTTATACTCTTCGAAAATCTCTTCAANNTCGTCAGTTCTATCCACAATTTCAAAACACTGTTTTGAGCAACCTGCGACTTGCTTCCTAGTTTTCTCTTTGATTTTCATTGAGTATTAGTCCTTTTTCAAACTTCCTGCACGAGTTTGGGTTCCTGCATAGGCAAGTAAGAGAAGAGTTCCTGCAATAGCTACAGATACACCATTGGCAATTCCCGCAACAATCCCTTGTGCAAATACTTTTTCTGCCGCTTCTTGATAAATCACAACATCTCCAAGTGGTGCCAAGACACCCCAAACAAGGGCATTTGCAAGTAGTTGAATGAGATTAAAAATAAGAATATCTTTCCAGTCAAAAACACTATTGATCACGCGAACGTACTTTCTAAAAAGTCCCACAACTAAACCAAAGAGTCCGCTAGCGATAATCCAAGTCCACCATAGACCATAACCAACAAGAGAGTCCTTGATTGCATGACCAATCAACCCGACAAGCAAACCGATAATCGGTCCAAAAATAATAGAAAGTAGCGCTTGTACCGCATACTGAAGCTGGATGCTTGTATTTGGAACAGGGGTTGGAATGTTGATCATCCCGATGACGACAAAGAGGGCAGCGCCAATTCCGACAGCAACAACTTGTTTAATTGTAAATTTGATTTCCATACTATTCTCCTATTTTATCCTTCTATTTTCTTTATTTCAATGGTCCAAGATGAACCGACACCTACATTATAGGCCTTGGCAAAGGAACCTTGGTTGATAGCCAAACCTAAACGATAGAGAGAGTTGATGTAAAGGATGGGTTGCCCAATTCTCACATCTGCAAATGATTTGCCATAGACAAGCTGATTTTGATAGACCAGCATATCAGCATGATAGATGGTCACTTCAAAACGATCACCAAATTCTGGTTCCAGCTTGTAAAATTCTTCCCGTGTGATAGAGGTCCAAAGCGAACCGAAACGCACATCCAGAATATCAATGGCTCCCTTCACCAGATGATCTTCTATGATGGTCGCTACGACTGGAAGCTCTACAATCTGTTCCACACTGAGCTCTGGCCCTACTTCCTCAAAAGTAATGTGACCACTGGCCAGTTTAGCACCAGTATAGGCATAGACATCACGACCGTGGAAGGTATAAGAATGCTCTGTGTTTTGACGCCTATTGGCCACCTCAGAAATCTCACGAATGGCTACAATGCCAACGTGTTTCTTGATAAAGGAAAGCGTCCCATTATCTGGCGTGACAATGTATTGATTGTTTGCAGTCTTGGCAACTACACTCTTACGTTTCGAACCGACACCTGGATCGACAACCGATACAAACGTCGTTCCCTCAGGCCAGTAATCCACCGTCTGAAAGAGACGATAGCTCCCCTCAAAAATATTATAAGGCGTGATATCGTGCGTCAAGTGATGGATTTTTAAGGTTGGAGACTCTTCTAAAGCCACTCCAATCATAGCCGATACCGCACCATCAACCAGACCAAAGTCTGATTGTAATACCAGTAAATTATTATTCATTTTATCTCCTTGTATATCCTTTATCATACCATATTTCAGAGAAAGTCGCTAATAGCTATTTCAATTGGTTAGGGTATAGTTTTACCTTATAGCAAATTTCCTACTAAAAGTTCTTGTTATTAGCTAGTAGGTGCATTTTTTCTTGAAAAAGGGTATGATAGTTACATCATGAAAAAGTAGGTTTTATTATGAAAATTATCCTTGTCGGAGGGGGAAAAGTTGGTTTTGCCCTCTGTCGCTCCTTGGTTGCAGAAAAGCATGATGTTTTGCTGATTGAGCAAGACGAAGCTGTTCTCAATCATATTGTCAGTCGCTTTGATATCATTGGTATCCTTGGTAACGGGGCCGATTTTGCCATTCTTGAGCAAGCCAGCGTCCAAGATTGTGATATCTTTATCGCCCTGACTGAGCACGATGAAGTCAACATGATTGCAGCAGTTCTAGCCAAGAAAATGGGAGCTAAAGAAACTATCGTTCGGGTGCGGAACCCTGAATATTCTAACTCCTATTTCAAAGAAAAGAATATTCTCGGTTTTTCTCTTATCGTTAACCCTGAGCTCTTGGCTGCCCGCGCTATCGCCAACATCATTGACTTCCCCAACGCTCTATCTGTCGAACGTTTCTTTGGTGGACGGGTCAGCTTGATGGAATTCACTGTTAAATCCTCCAGTAGTCTTTGCCAAATGCCCATTTCTGATTTTCGGAAAAAAATTTGGCAATGTCATTGTCGTGCGATAGAAAGAGATCATCAAATTATCATTCCAAGCGGTAACATGACTGTACAGGATAAAGATAGAATCTTTGTCACTGGTAACCGTGTTGATATGATGCTCTTCCATAATTATTTCAAGTCTCGTGCCGTGAAGGGTCTTCTTATTGTTGGAGCTGGTAGAATTGCCTATTATCTACTAGGTATCCTCAAAGATAGTCGTATTGATACTAAGATTATTGAAATCAATCCTGAAATCGCTAGCTTCTTTAGCGAGAAATTCCCAAACCTCTACATCGTTCAAGGAGATGGTACCGCACAAGATATCCTGCTGGAAGAAAGTGCTCAAAACTATGATGCCGTTGCGACTCTAACAGGGGTCGATGAGGAAAATCTGATTACCTCTATGTTCCTGGACAGGGTAGGTGTACAGAAAAATATTACCAAGGTCAATCGTACCAGTCTCCTCGAAATTATCAATGCGCCTGATTTTTCAAGTATCATCACACCTAAAAGTATTGCCGTAGACACGATTATGCACTTTATTCGTGGTCGGGTTAATGCCCAGTATTCAGACCTTCAAGCCATGCACCATCTAGCCAATGGCCAAATCGAAACCCTGCAATTCCATATCAAGGAAGCCAATAAAATGACTGCCAAACCTCTTTCTCAACTGAAATTGAAAAAAGGGGTTCTTATTGCAGCTATCATTCGAAAGGGCAAAACGATTTTCCCAACTGGGGAGGATATGTTGGAAGTTGGAGACAAGCTCCTAGTAACAACCTTGTTGCCGAATATCACTAAGATTTATGACTTGATCGCGAGGTAAGAAATGAATAAAAGTATGATTCGCTACCTCCTTTCAAAGTTACTTTTGATTGAAGCGGTTCTCCTTTTGGTTCCTGTAGCTGTCGCTCTCTATTACCGTGAATCGAGCCAAGTCTTTACAGCCCTCTTTACAACGATTGGAATTCTGGTATTACTAGGTGGCTCAGGAATTTTACAAAAGCCAAAAAATCAACGGATTTATGCCAAGGAGGGAATCTTGATTGTGGCCCTCTGTTGAATCCTTTGGTCCTTCTTTGGTGGTCTCCCCTTTGTCTTTTCTGGGCAAATCCCTAGCGTTATTGATGCCTTTTTTGAAATTAGTTCTGGCTTTACAACTACTGGAGCAACTATTTTGAACGACGTTTCGGTTCTCAGCCGTTCCCTCCTCTTCTGGCGAAGTTTTACCCACTTGATTGGAGGGATGGGAGTGCTTGTTTTTGCACTTGCTATTATGGACAATGCCAAAAATAGCCACCTAGAGGTGATGAAGGCTGAGGTTCCAGGTCCTGTTTTTGGCAAGGTTGTATCCAAACTAAAAAACACTGCCCAGATTCTCTATCTCCTTTATCTAGCTCTCTTCTCCCTCTTTGTCATCATCTATTATCTAGCTGGCATGCCTCTCTACGATAGTTTTGTCATTGCTACGGGGACAGCGGGAACTGGAGGCTTTACCGTCTATAACGACGGAATTGCCCACTATGGCAGCTCACTGATTACCTATCTGGTCAGTATCGGAGTTCTGGTTTTTGGGGTAAATTTCAACCTCTACTACTACCTCATGCTCCGTCGCATCAAGGCCTTCTTTGGTGACGAAGAACTTCGGGCTTACTTGGTCATTGTACTGGTTTCTACAGGCTTGATTAGCCTCAACACCCTCTACCTCTACCCAGGGTTTTCAAAGAGCTTTGAAATGGCCTTCTTCCAGGTTTCCAACATCATTACAACAACTGGTTTTGGATATGGAGATATTACCAACTGGCCCCTCTTCTCCCAGTTTATCCTCCTTTTCCTCATGGCAATCGGTGGCTCTGCTGGATCAACTGCAGGTGGACTCAAGATTATTCGAGGCCTCATCCTTTCAAAAATTGCCAAAAATCAAATTTTGTCCATTCTATCTCCCCACCGTGTTTTGACTCTCCATGTGAATCAAACGGTGATTGATAAGGATACCCAGCATAAAATTCTCAAGTATGGTAGATTGAAACTAGAATAGTACATCTGGACTTCTAAAACATTGTTAGAAATCGATTTGACTGTCCCGATTGATTTGTCCTATTCTTATTTCATTTTATTATATCTTTAAATCCCGATCAGACATTTCAGTACCTGACTTATCCTCAATGAAAATCTCTTCAAACTGCGTCAGATCTATCTGCCCGACTTTATCACTTAA
>NZ_VMLA01000076.1:0-12468 GCF_013276425.1 Streptococcus sp. 3874
TTGTTATGACGCGCTTACAAAAGAACTAGATAGACCCACTAAGTGTGGTTACTCTAGTTCTTTTTCACTTATTCAACACCCAAGATTTCTTTAATATCATCAACGCTCAGATTGCTTCTGCTTTCTTGTCCTTCAAGGACGGTGTTGAAGAGTTCTTTTTTACTTTCTTGGAGTTCTTGTATTTTTTCCTCTATGGTACCAAGTGTGATAAGGCGATAGACATCGACTTGTTTGGTCTGGCCAAGGCGGTGGCTTCGACCGATGGCTTGCATCTCAACTGCTGGATTCCACCAGAGGTCACAGAGGATGACGGTATCAGCTCCTGTTAGATTAAGTCCTGTTCCACCTGCTTTTAGGGAAATGAGGAGGCAGTCTTTTTCCCCTTGATTGAAAAGATTGACCATTTCTTGACGTTTATCTGAAGGTGTTTGTCCTGTTATTTTAAAGTGAGACATTTCTTTTTTCTCTAGTTCTTGCTCAATGAGATCAAGCATAGAGGTGAATTGTGAAAAGATAAGTGGTCGTGACCCTTTTTCACGAATGGTGTCTAGGAGCTCGAATAAGCTGTCCATTTTTCCACTATCCCCTTTGTAGTCTTCTAAAAAGAGAGCAGGGGTATTACATATTTGTCTAAGTCGGGTTAGTCCTGCTAAGATTTCAATTTTATGACGTTTAATCTCATAGGCGCTGGCTCCTGCAACCATTTCTTGCATGCGTCGAAGTTGAGCTAGATAGAGCGTTTTTTGTGAACTGCTGAGTTCATTGCTGTAGAGGTGCTCGCTCAGTTCAGGTAATTCTGTCAGAACTTCGTCTTTTTTCCTACGCAGGACAAAAGGTTGAATCAGTTTAGCAACGAGTTGAGGTGACAATTTTGAAAATTCCTTTTTACTTGGTAGGAGACCTGGTAATACTATCTGGAAAATAGACCAAATCTCTTCGAGACGGTTTTCAATAGGAGTTCCAGATAGGGCATAGCAGGTTTTGACATCAAATTCTCTTAAAGCTTGTGCTGTTTTGGTCTGACTATTTTTTATCATCTGTGCTTCATCTAGGATGAGGTAGTCGTAAGACTGCTTTTGATAATGTTTAAGGTCAGATCGAAAAGATGGATAGCTTGTAATAGTGATAGTAGCAGATTTTTCAATTTGTTTGATACGCTCAGTTTTGCTACTATAGGCTACTTCAACCTGTTTGTGAGGTACAAATTTTCGGAATTCTTCCTTCCAATTATAAAGAAGGCTGGCTGGAGCTAGGATAAGAGCTTTCTGGTCTGGTTTAAGGTTGGCTTCCAGAAGAGTGATGGTTTGCAAGGTTTTCCCTAGACCCATGTCGTCTGCCAGGATTCCCCCAAAATGATAATGATCCAGCATACTCAGCCACTTGACTCCTTCTTTTTGATAGGAGCGGAGTTTGGTCTTGACTTCATAAGGCTTGATATCAAATTCTTCAGGGTGGGTCAGGTCATAAGCCATCTTTTTGAAATCACGAGAAAAATTGATATGCTCATTGTCTTTGAAGGTTTCAGAAAGGCTAAAGGCACGAGATTTGTGCATCTTGATTTTTCCGTCTGAAAATTTAGCGCGAAGATCTTGGAGACTTTGGGCAACCTTGAGACTTTCATCGTCAAAGACTAGAACCTTTCCTTGCTTGGTTTGGTAGTGGCTTTCTTGATTCCATAAAGCTTGGATAGCTTTTTCAACCTCATCTTCTGAAATCATAGAAAAATCAAACTGAACTGAAAGGAAGCCTTCGTCGTCAAAAATGTCAATGACAGCAGGATCTTCTACTAAGAGTTTTTCAAGCGATTCATCTAGTTGAACTTGACCCAGAGTACGAAAACGGGGGAGTTCTTTTAGGAAGAAATCAACGATTTTGATTTTGGAAAGACTATGAAATTCCTCTTTGAAACCAGCAGAAAGCAGTTGATGATAGATTTTTCTAGCTTTGCTAGCTTGGTAAGTATAGGGGAGGGTTAGGAGATCTTGTTTAGAATGGACTTGTTTTTCTCCAAAGGACCACACCATATTAAGGGCAATTTCATTTCTAGTCTTGGAGAAGGCAAAGGTGGGGATAAAGTCATGGATTTGTAATTCATCTGGAAGACTGATAGGAACATAGTTTGAGATGATATTACAGACTTGCATGAGTTCAGCCTTATTTTCTTTTGAAAAGATAAGAGGAGAATTTTCTTGATAATGATAGATCCAAGTAGCTAATTTATCCAAAAAGTAACGGTGCTCTTCTTTGATGATGTGGAAGTGATTGTGTCGAATCCAAAGTTTTTCTTGAATAATGAAACCAAAATAAGCTGTATTGATGATTTCATAATGGTTATTAGATTTGACAACTTTAAAAATTTCCTCTTCCGGGATAAAGGGACTATCATCTAAGAATATAAGAGGGTATGTGGCTTTTGAGGTTACATATTGGAAGACATCCAAAGCTTGAAAAAGTGGGACGAGGTCGTTTAAATAGCTAACAGGAGTCTCTAAATAGCGTCCGCAATCTCTAGGGCTAATGCCATAACTGAAGTTGAAATAAGAATGTTCATTTCTATCGATAAAATATTTTTTAATATAGAGGAGTAGGTTTTGGGATGCTTGATTAAACTGATTCAAGGATAATCTGATTGTCCCGATTTTCTGTGAAACAAAGTAATCTTCCTCTTGGAAAATGAGAAAAATGAAGTGAGCTATATCCTTGATAACATAGGCACGAGGAGCTTGTTCTACCTGCAGTTTTAAGGTCCAGGCTAGGCTATGATTTCGGATTTCGACTTGTCCATGAAGGGCAAGCGAAGGCGCCGTAGCTTTTTCTTCTACCAGTTCATCTTGGAGCTCTTCAGATGGCAAAGTAGGAATCAGTTGGCTGGCAAAACTTGGTTTATGACTCGCTTTACCAATGCGTTCTTGAATAGCTTGGGGGAGACTACGAAAATAAAGATCCATGGCAACCCAGTGTTTACAGACTCCCTGATTTTGGAAATCCTTACATTCGCAATGAAAGCCAGTCAAATCGAAGTGCTCCATACTGGTCAGGATGTTGGGCTCCAGATGCATGGAAATACCATCATAGGTATTGGGGTGCTTAAAATATTCCTTGTTTTCAGTATCAAAATAGTTTTTTATCTGTTGGAAAATAGTTCGTCCATCCATTCTCATACGAGCAGGTAGTCTATCGGGAACCGTCATTGAAGTAACCTCTGTTCTAATCATTCTTTTCTCTATCTTATCAGATTTTATAGGAAAAGAATAGACTTATCTTACATAAATTGCATCTTGATAGGGATTGGAAACATTTGCAGTTGCCAGATAGTTGTATGTAATATCGATAATCAATTACAAGGAGATTACGATTCCATAGAAACTATCAAGTGAAAACTGACTTATCCATAACATTCTAGCTAAACTTCTTCTTGGTTTGGTAAGTTTTTCATCTGGTGAACTAGATAGGCTGCTATAAGTAGTAAAATTATAAGAGCAAAAGCAACAACTTCCAGACCAGCACTTGTTGCAAGAAATACGAGAGCAAGGGATAGGACAGCTGGGATAAGTAAGTTGATAACATTGATGGATGATTGAACTGATCCCATTAACTCCTCAGGAATGATTCCAAAAATCATGGCTTGCAAGCGAGGACTCAATACTCCTGCCGAGAAAGCATCACCTGCACTTCCTAGTAAAATAAGTAAAAAACTTCCACGTAGAAAACCTATAACAATGAGAGACTCCATCAATAGACTCCAATAAATATTCAGGCGAATAGAAATTTTTTTAGATAGAAATCCACTCAGAAGTCCACCTAAAATAACATGAAGAAGGCTTATCATTATCAAAATTGCCAGACTTTGCCCTGTTGACAAACCCATAAAAGGATGGTGAATCAGTAGAATCGCACTGACAGGCTCTACCATCATCAAAACAGCTTGACTAATGGACAAAATCCAAAGCAAGACCATGACATCTTCCATAGTCATCAATAATTTCATTGACTCTTTCAAATGCTGGAAAAAGCTACTCATTCCTACATAAGGAGGAACTTCGATTTTTTCTTCCTCTTTTTTCAAGCGGTTTCGAATAAGTAGACTTCCTAGAAAGGCAAATAAAAAGGTTAAAACATTTACAAAAGCTAGAGTAGAAATGCTAAACAGTCCTAAAAATACTCCTCCGCTGATATTACCTATCAAACGTACAATGGAACTCGTGGACTGCTTAAAACCCATAGCCTCCGTCATATCATCGTTTATTAGCCGTATGTAAATCGGTGTCAGCATGTATCCTGCAAGAAAACCAATCGTATCTGAAATCAAGTTCATACTGCAAATAAAGAAAACAGAAAAGAGAGAGAAGTCGGTACTTGTCAGGAGCAAAGTCACTCCAGAATAAAGGAGGACTTTGATAAAGAGGATAGAAATATACTTGCTAATTCGATTTTTTTGAAAATCAGCTATAACTCCAGTAAAAAGGTTGCAAAACCTGTGGAATAGTTTCTGACAGACTGATCAAAAATATAGCTAAGGGAGCAAACGTATAAGAAGAGACATAATTGATAAAAGCTAAGTAAAAATAGTGTCTCCAAAACTTGAAATCCACTCATTCACTGTTAGCTAACGAAAAGCTCGATTTTTAAGAAAAATATGCATATTAATCTCCTTATAATAAATTCTAGAAAGCATAGAGCAAATTCGTGGTTCGTCTGACTAAATTTCCTATCTAAATACTACCTTCAAATATAAAATTTAGTGAAACTTTTATCTCCTCTAATCTTCTAAATATATTTTAGTGTATATTTTTTATAAAGTCAAGAATTTTTGAATAAATTACCTATTTTTTGACAATTCTGTAAATTTCCGAAAAATATTTCAAGTGAATCCATCTATTACCTTAGGACATTGAAACTTCTTTCGCCAGAGGTACTTATATTACTGGGAAGTTGAGGATTGAAATGTGGTATAATAAGAGGTAATAGAGTTTGGAAAGTGAGAGAAGATGATTTCAAAGAGATTAGAATTGGTAGCTTCCTTTGTACCACAGGGAGCCATTTTATTAGATGTGGGAAGTGATCATGCTTATCTGCCCATCGAGTTGGTTGAGAGAGGACAAATCGAAAGTGCCATTGCAGGTGAGGTAGTAGAAGGTCCCTACCAGTCCGCGGTTAAAAATGTTGAGGCTCACGGCCTAAAGGAGAAAATCCAGGTTCGTTTAGCCAATGGCTTGGTAGCCTTTGAAGAGGCAGACCAAGTGTCGGTCATTACCATTGCTGGTATGGGCGGTCGTTTGATTGCCACTATATTAGAAGAAGGCTTGAACAAGTTAGCTAATGTAGAACGGTTGATCCTCCAGCCCAATAATCGTGAAGACGACTTGCGTATCTGGTTACAAGACCATGATTTTCAGATTGTAGCAGAAAGCATTCTAGAAGAAGCTGGCAAGTTTTACGAGATTTTGGTGGTGGAAGCAGGCCAAATGAAACTATCAGCCAGTGATGTTCGATTTGGCCCCTTCTTGTCCAAAGAAGTCAGCCCAGTCTTTGTCCAAAAATGGCAAAAAGAAGCTGTTAAGCTAGAGTTTGCCCTCGGACAAATCCCAGAAAAAAATATAGAGGAGCGTCAAGTTTTAGTAGATAAAATTCAAGCCATCAAGGAGGTGCTCCATGCTAGCAAGTGAAGTAATTAACGCATATGAAGCCTTTTGCCCTCAGGAATTTTCCATGGAGGGAGACAGTCGTGGTCTGCAAATTGGCACTTTGGACAAGGAGATACAAAGTGTCATGGTTGCTCTCGATATTCGTGAAGAGACGGTAGCAGAGTCCATTGAAAAGGGTGTGGATTTGATTATCGTCAAGCACGCGCCGATTTTCCGTCCCATCAAGGATTTGGTAGCTAGCCGTCCACAAAATCAGATTTACATTGATCTCATCAAGCATGACATTGCAGTTTATGTCAGCCATACCAATATTGACATCGTTGAAAATGGTCTCAATGACTGGTTCTGTCAGATGCTAGGAATCGAGGAGATAACTTATCTTCAGGAGACAGGTTCTGAACGTGGAATTGGACGTATTGGGAATGTTCTGACTCAGACCTTTGGGGACTTTGCCCAGTATGTCAAGCAAGTATTCGGCCTAGATAGTCTTCGAATGGTGCATTATCAAGAGAATGACTTGCAGAAACCTATTTCAAGAGTGGCCATCTGTGGTGGAAGCGGGCAGTCATTCTATAAGGATGCTTTAGCTAAAGGAGCGGATGTCTATATCACTGGTGATATTTACTACCACACTGCCCAGGATATGTTGTCTGATGGCTTGCTGGCATTGGATCCAGGTCACTATATCGAAGTGCTGTTTGTGGAAAAAATCGCAGCACTCCTTACTCAATGGAAAGAGGAAAAAGGTTGGGAACTAGAGATTTTACCTAGCCAAGCATCGACCAATCCTTTCCACCATATCTAGTTAGAAGGTGAAGACAATGAAAAATTGTACTAGTATAGTTATGGTAAACTGAAACTACACTAGTACAAATGTGATTCTGAGACATTGTTGAGACTGGATTTTTTTGTAAAACTTATACCCGAAATTTTATAAATAAAAAAATACAATAGTCCTCGTTTTTTGCAGTTTAATCAAAAAATCCAATACATATAATTAGAAAGATAATAATTTACCATAAAATACTCTAAAAACAGAAAAAATTAAATGTTTTTCCTTGCAAAATTCGGGGGGGGTGGTATAATTGCTACTAGACTGTATACTCTTCATAGGAGGTATAGTGGGGTAAATAGTCGTAAGTTGCTATTTAATATTATTGTCAATTGAAGAGGAAAATGACATGTTCTCTTCAATCATATCTTTAAGGAGAAAGAGTTATGGATTTTAGAAAGTCTAACAGAGAAAAGGTCTTCCGTTACTCCATTCGTAAGTACCACTTTGGTGCCGCCAGTGTTGCGGTTGCCGCATTGATGTTTTTTGCCAACGGTGCAGTAGCAGCGAGTGAGACAGTCACTCCAGCTACAACTAATGACGTGGTCGCTGGATTTGATGGTAACCCTGATGGGGCTCTGCAGGAGTCGGATGAGGGAGAGTCGAAGGAGGTTGTACTTGAGCAACTTGCTGAAGGTAAGATCACAAAGGAGATAAAAGGGCAAGGGAGGTCAGCGGAAGGATCTAATCAAGGACAGACAGTAGCTGCCCCTAAAACTACTGGAGTAGACTCTAGCCAGCCAGAGTCTGTTCAAGAAAGTTCTCAGGTGAGAGAGAAAAGGGCAGGATCTGCTGACACGATAGCAGCCAAAACAAGCAGCACTGGAGTCCTTCAGCCTCGGGTGCTCAAAGACAGCCAGTCTGACTATGACCCTATTCCACTTGACGATGATGAGGATGATACAGAACAGGATGAACAACCGTTAAACACTCCGGTGACAACAGCGATTCAACCTCGTTCAAGAGGAAGCAGACAAGAAGTTCCTTCAGGCTACATAGCTGTGCCAAGTAATGCTTATGTAGATGGGATCAACTACTTTTTAGAAGATGGACATGCAGGTTCACCTTATGCCCGTGGAACCTATGTCTATGGTTCGCAACGTTCAAGAGCATATTGGGACGGAAAAGAGTTTCGTATTCCGGAAGCGAAAGATTTTATCCACGGGATAGTCAAGAAAACAGAAACTGGTTTTAAATGGGAGATTGATATCAATAAGGGAAAAGTAGGACGGGGTCCACACCACTACTTATCAAATACTTTTTGGTTTACCCTACCTAAAAACCACACTGTAAAAGCAAACTCAGTAACTATTTCTCGTTATGATCATAGGACTGGTGGCACCACTGCTACTAGTGGAGATGCAGGTAACGGAGAGGATCAAATCCTAAAGGCCTTACAATCAGCTGATGGAATTAGTGATGAAAAGCAGGGGACTGTTGCATCAACAGGAGCGGCAGCAAAAAGTGGAGGTTATGGTTATCGGACGGATAGTCTGGATGGCTTAGCCAAGGAAGAAGTTAACTGGTGGGTGCAGAAAGGTTTCTACTACCATGCTGATAAAAACTTCCCAACTGAAGTTGAGAAAAAGGCAGCTTCTAAATACTCTGGTATCAAAAATGAAACCGAGAAAGTCTACACCTTCTCTTTGGACGGAGGACGTGATGATAGCTACCATTTGACCTTTGAGACGACTTCCCCAGATACGACTTTCCGTAATCTCTATTACGCCTTGGGTGTTAAAGGGTTTAGGCTGTCAGGGAAATCAGTTAATCGCTTGCTAGTCAATCAGTGGTACGGTAGAGCTGCCGGTGAAGGAGACCAGGCTGAGAAGTATCCGGCTCAGTTGGAAGGGAATGGCTACTATCAGATTGTACAAGGGCAAATTTGGCAGCCGAGAAATAATAATGTATCAACAACTCCAGGTACCTCTTCATCTTTAATTGCTAAAAGCGATGGAGGCATTGACCTTGAATCTTACTTTAAAAATAGGGATAAGGTAGGGGATAATGCTGAATCACATCCAACTTCTTATAATCTTTTTAAGGACGGCGTCAAAGTTGAAAATAACAAAGAAGCTGCAGACACTATCGTCAATACTCCGGGAGTGAAATCTTATCTTGTAGAGCGAATCTTTGCTGACGGTTCTGGTGAATTGGTTCAGTTAAATTTTGTTGTGAAACCGAAAAAACCAAGTTTAAATACTGATTTGCAAAAGCAAGCAGGGACGATAAAGGATATCACTGCAACTAACGGAACCAAAGGTGTAGAGATGGTTCTCTACCATGACGGAAAAGAAGTAGCAACCAGTATTGCTGGTGATGATGGAAATGCAACCTTCAAAAATGTTGTTATTACAAAAGGTTCTTATACTGTCAAGTCACGTGTTTCAGGTCAGTCTTATTTGACTGCAGAAGGCAAGCGAACTTCACTCTTAGAGTCTGAATCATCAGATGCTAAAGTAGCCAACTACGATAGCAGTCAGATTCGTATTGGGTTTGGACAAAGTGGAGAGGGCGGAGCAGCTTCTAGCTTGGAGACAAGTAAGTATAAAGCACTATATCTTGACAGTTATACTGGAAAGCAACTACAAGTGCTGGTTCGAGTTCCAGGTGGTAAGTCTATCAAAAATATTGAAGTAACTGATTTAGAAAAAACGGGCTTGGTTCAGGGTGGAGTGGAGCCTGAGGGTTTCCTAAGTAGTACGACGCCATTAACAGGAACTATTAACAAAACCAATTCAGGTATCCATCAAATTACTGTTACGGTTACAACCGCAGATAATACAACCAAGACAGAAAAACTCTATCTATACATTCCATTTACGAAACCGAGTTTTGCAACAACAGCTGAGAGTTTGAAAGGAAAGACTACAGGAAAACCGGTCATCAAAGCAAACTCTGGAACAAAAGGAGAAGCAGCAAATATTCCTGATAAAGCAAAACTGAAAACCTTCTTGGTTAAAGGTGGGAATGATGTGGATGCTGTAGGCACAGGTGCTTCTGATAATAAGCCTAAAAAAGCTACTGGCTATACTATTCTTGCTAGTGGTGATGTTAAGGCGGATGGAACAGTTGAGTTTACTCCTGATAAGTATAGACAAGAATTGGTGGGGAATGAGGAACTTCGTCTAGTTACGGCAGTGGTTAAGGAAGGTACAGATGAACCTGTTTTAGACTATCTTGTATCACCACTATCAGAATCGCTTAAACTAGAACTTCCTACAGAAGCTAGCCGTGACTTTGTAAGCCCAGCAGAAAAAGTTACCGTTGAAAATCCAGGTAGTCTAAATCAAACCGAGAAAGATAAGCTAAAAAAAGCTATTGAAGATGCTAATCCAGGATTTAAAGTTGAAATAACAGATGATGGTAAGGTTCAGGTGACCAGACCGGATGGACAAAAGGAAGAAGCTGCTGTTAGTGATTTTGTGAAACAAAGTGGGCAAGCAGATTCTGCAGATGATTCGACTTCTCCAAAAGAAATCCAAAAACCAACTGAAAAAGTGAAGGTAGCTAATCCAAATAAGCTAACCAAAGAGGAATTGGAAAAGATTACTCAGAAGGTTCAGGAGAAAAATCCTGGTGCTACTGTACACGTTGGGCAAAATGGAGATGCCTATGTTGTACAACCAGATGGAACAAGTGGCTTGATTTCCCACAAAGATTTGTTGGAGCTGACAGAAGAGCAAAAAGAAGCTGCAAAGAACCGTAAACCGTTAGTCAACCCAGAGCAGAAAGTACCTGTAACCGATCCAGAGAAACTAAATTCTTCAGATATTGAAAAGATTAAGAAGGCTCTACAAGCTGCTAACCCAGGAGCGACTGTTACAGTGGATAGTGATGGAAATGCAACTGTTACAAGTCAGGACGGATCAGAAAGTAAGTTTATCTCACGAGATGACTTGGTTACAAAAGTGACGGTCCAAGCGCCTCAATCTCCAACTATCTCACAAGATAAAGAAACTCTAACGGTAACATCAATGGTAGGTCAAGACGAAGCTACTAAGGTTATGCTTACGTATACAAATGCTACTGGACAAGAAAAAACTGTTGGTTTTACTAAAACTGGTAGCAACTGGAATAAGGATGACGCCAATGCAGATAGCACAATTTCGATTATAAATGATGAAAATGGACTGGGCAAAATCCTAATCCAAGCTGAAACAGCAGAAGCAGGTTCAACAGTTACAGTTAAGCAGCAGAAGGACGGCTCTGACTTTAGTATAGCAGCTACTACTAAGGTTTTAGGAAGATTAGAGGATGTAAGTGGTATAGCCCAACCAGATGGTTCGGTTGTAATTACTGTACCGCAGGAAGCTACTGAGTTTGATTTGACTTATCATAATCAAACTAGTAATCGTTCAGAAACACAACATTTTAGAAAAACTGATCAAGGATGGAGTGCTGTTGCAGAAATTACAGCTAGTGGCAATAGCTTTACCCTTCCAAAAAGTTTAGTAAAAGACGGGACGGAAGTTGCGGTAAAAGCTTCTAGCGCAACGAAAATTTCAGAAACTAAACGAATTAAGGCTAAGTTTGAACAACCGAGTGCAACAACTAGTGCTACACGTCAAAATGGAGATGTAGAAGTTACATTACCGACAGATGCAGAAAAAGTGACCTTAACTTATAAGAACAAACAAAATACCAATGCCACAGTAACACTGGTTAAACGAGGAAATAATTGGAGTTCTTCAACAACCTTACCAGATGGTATCAGTCTAGCAAATGGTAAGGTTACGCTTGACTATACAAAAGTGAACAGGAATACAAATATCACAACAGCCTCTACTAGAGGAAATGGCGATGTTGAATCTCAAGCAAATAACCAAAATCATCCTATTCCAGAACACACAGCCCCGACGACTAAGACGATTACAAAAGTAATCGGTGAAAATCCTACAAATGCAGAGTTACTTGCTGCTGTAGATGTAGCTAACAAAGCATCAGCTGTACTGAAAGAAGGAACACAGTATCCAACTACAGTAGGGAACTATACTCTTGACGTTGTTGTTACTTATACAGATCAAAGTACAGAAAACGTAAGAGTAACGTATGTGGTGAAACCAGCAGACAAGACAGCTCTAACGCAAGCGAATAACGACTTAGCAAGCGAAGTAGCAAGTCAACCAACTACAGATGACAAGCCACAAAGCAAAGTTGACGCATATACTAAAGCAAAAGAAGCGGCGGATAAAGCAGTGGAAGCAGCGAAAAAAGTAATAGCGGACGACAATGCGACACCAGAAGCTGTACAAGCAGAGCTAGCGAAAGTAAACGCAGCCAAAGCAGCCTTGAAAGCGGCAGAAGATGCCGTAACAACCGCAGCGACAACTACAGCGAAAAATAAACTAACTGAGGATAAAGCGAAGTTAGATGAAGCTGTAAGTACAGAAGGTAAGACACCAGAAAGTATTCAAGCATACGAAGCCGCTAAGAAAGAAGCAGAAGCAGATGTTGCAGCAGCGAAGGAAGCAGCCAAAGCAGTATTAGCTAAAGGTGACAATGCGACAGCAGCTGAAGTTCAAGAAGCGCAAGAAAAAGTAACAGAAGCGCAAGGTAAGTTAGACAAAGCGAAAGAGCAGTTAGTCGACAAAGCAGACAAGACAGCTCTGGTAGTAACGCCAGTAGCAGACCCAGCGCATTTAACAGAAGCCGAAAAAGCCAAAGTTAAAGAAGCCGTTTCGAAAGCTAACCCAACAGCCACCAACGTAGTTGTAAAAGACAATGGAGACGTAACTGTCACATTACCAGATGGAACAACTAAAGAAATTCCATCGACAGAAACCGTAGAGAAATCTAAGGTAGAGGTAACGCCAGTAGCAGACCCAGCGCATTTAACAGAAGCCGAAAAAGCCAAAGTTAAAGAAGCCGTTTCGAAAGCTAACCCAACAGCCACCAACGTAGTTGTAAAAGACAATGGAGACGTAACTGTCACATTACCAGATGGAACAACTAAAGAAATTCCATCGACAGAAAACGTAGAGAAATCTA
>NZ_VMLA01000077.1:0-6168 GCF_013276425.1 Streptococcus sp. 3874
CAACTGTCAAAGTCCCGAGTCTCAGCCTAGCAGAAATTAGAGAAATTTTGGGAATTTCTGAAGCCAGCACTTGAAAAATCAAGACAATACGCTATAATGAAGTGTTGAAAGGAAATAGAAAATGAAACAAGAACGATTTCCATTGGTGTCAGATGACGAGGTCATGTTGACTGAAATGCCAGTCATGAACTTGTATGATGAGTCTGATCTGATCAGTAATATCAAGGGTGAGTATCGAGATAAAAATTATTTAGAATGGGCTCCTATTGCTGAAGAAAAACCAGTAAAACCGATTGAAAAGCAAGTCGAGAAACCTAAAAAAGCTCCTTTAGGGGTTAAAAAAGAAGGAAAGAGCTATGCGGAGGTGGCGCGTGAAGAAGCGCGTGCGGACTTGAAAAAGAAACGCTCTGCTAACTATCTAACTCAGGATTTCAGCCTTGCGAGACGTCATTCTAAATCAGGCCTTGTTAGACAGGGCAATCAACCGACAGCGCCTTTCCAAAAGGAAAATCCTGGTGAATTTGTCAAATATAGTCAAAAATTGACCCAGTCTCATTACATCTTGGCAGAAGAAGTTCATTCTATCCCTACCAAGAATGAAGAAGTATCAGCACCTGCTCCAAAGAAAAACAACTATGATTTTCTAAAGAAGAGCCAAATCTACAATAAAAAAAGTAAACAAACAGAACAAGAACGTCGGGTTGCCCAAGAGTTGAATCTGACCAGAATGACAGAATAGGGGAGAAAACATGCCAAAGACATATCATTTTATCGGGATTAAGGGATCAGGGATGAGTGCCTTGGCCTTGATGTTGCACCAAATGGGGCACAAGGTACAGGGATCAGATGTTGAAAAATACTACTTTACCCAACGTGGTCTTGAGCAGGCAGGGATTACTATTCTTCCTTTTGATGAAAAGAACCTAGACGGTGATATGGAAATTATCGCTGGAAATGCCTTTCGTCCAGATAACAACGTCGAAATTGCCTATGCGGACCAAAATGGTATCAGCTACAAACGTTACCATGAATTTCTAGGTAGCTTTATGCGTGACTTTGTCAGCATGGGAGTAGCAGGAGCGCATGGAAAAACTTCAACGACAGGTATGTTGTCACACGTCTTGTCTCACATTACAGATACCAGCTTCTTGATTGGGGATGGGACCGGTCGTGGTTCGGCCAATGCCAAATATTTTGTCTTTGAATCTGACGAATATGAGCGCCACTTTATGCCTTATCACCCAGAATACTCTATTATTACCAACATTGACTTTGACCATCCAGACTATTTCACAAGTCTCGAGGATGTTTTCAATGCCTTTAACGACTATGCCAAACAAATTACCAAGGGTCTTTTTGTCTATGGTGAAGATGCTGAATTGCGTAAGATTACGTCTGATGCACCAATTTATTATTATGGTTTTGAATCTGAAGGCAATGACTTTGTAGCTAGTGATCTTCTTCGTTCAACAACTGGTTCAACTTTCACTGTTCATTTCCGTGGACAAAACTTGGGGCAATTCCACATTCCAACCTTTGGTCGTCACAATATCATGAATGCGACAGCCGTTATTGGTCTTCTTTACACAGCAGGATTTGATTTGAACTTGGTGCGTGAGCACTTGAAAACATTTGCCGGTGTTAAGCGTCGTTTCACTGAGAAAATTGTCAATGACACAGTGATTATCGATGACTTTGCCCACCATCCAACAGAAATTATTGCGACCTTGGATGCGGCTCGTCAGAAATACCCAAGCAAGGAAATTGTAGCGGTCTTCCAACCGCATACCTTTACAAGAACCATTGCCTTGTTAGATGACTTTGCCCACGCTTTAAACCAAGCGGATGCTGTTTACCTAGCCCAAATTTATGGATCTGCTCGTGAGGTAGACCATGGTGATGTTAAGGTAGAAGACCTAGCTAATAAAATCAACAAGAAACACCAAGTCATTACTGTTGAAAATGTTTCTCCTCTCCTAGACCATGACAATGCTGTTTACGTCTTTATGGGAGCAGGAGATATCCAAACCTATGAATACTCATTTGAGCGACTCTTGTCTAACTTGACAAGCAATGTTCAATAGGTTATTCTCATGGAAATTCCAATTAAGATCATTCAGGCAAGTCAGTCTGATTTGGCTGAGATAGAGGCACTTCAAACTTCGTCTTTTCCGGCTGAAAAGCAGCAACCTTCCCATATCTTAGAAGAAAGTATCCGTAAGTGTGCGGATACCTTTCTTCTAGCTAGGGATGAAAACCAACTTTTAGGCTATATTCTATCAAGTCCCCAGTCAGACAATCCGCAATGTCTAAAAGTAGATTCTTTAGTCATTGAGTCTGACCATCAGAGACAAGGATTGGGAACACTTCTTCTTGCGGCTTTGAAAGAGGTGGCAGTTGAGCTGGATTACAAAGGGATTTGTTTGGAGAGTCCTGATGAGCTGCTTTCCTATTTTGAAATGAACGGTTTTATTGATGAAGAAACTTCCCTTTATGAAACTAGCCAGGGTTTTAGTATGATTTGGTTTAATCCCTTTTATCTGGAGGCACAATGAAGATCAGACAAGCAAAATTAGAAGATTTGGATCGTATCGTCGAGATTGAACTAGAGAATTTCTCGGTTGAAGAAGCCATTCCTCGATCTGTCTTTGAGGCACATTTGCGAGAAATTCAGACCTCTTTTCTGGTTGCAGAAAAAGAGGGCAGGATTATGGGTTATATCGAAGGACCAGTTGGCCCCCACCGCCATCTGCAAGACCAGTCCTTTACAGAAGAAATAAAAGACTATAGTCATGAGCCTGGTGGTTATATCTCTGTGACCTGTCTTTCTATTGCCAAAGAAGCACAGGGCCTCGGACTTGGACAAAAATTACTAATAGCCTTGAAAGAACTGGCTCTTAAACACGAAAGAGAAGGTATTAACCTAACCTGTCATGACTATCTCATCACCTACTATGAAAAGCATGGATTTGTCAATGAAGGCCTGTCCCAGTCAACCTTTGCAGGGGAAACTTGGTATGATATGATCTGGGAAACGAAAAAATAAGCTAGGAAAAGTATCATAGGTTGCTTTTCTTGGACTTTTAAGATATAATATTATGGATTGTCAACAAGGAGGAAAAACTTTTGAGTGAAAAGTCAAGAGAAGAAGAGAAATTAAGCTTTAAAGAGCAGATTCTGAGAGATTTAGAAAAAGTAAAAAGCTATGATGAAGTTCTGAAAGAAGATAATGCAGTAGTTCGCACTCCTGCAAATGAACCTTCAGCTGAAGAACTCATGGCTGATTCCTTGTCAACGGTAGAGGAGATTATGAGAAAAGCTCCTACCGTGCCTACTCACCCAAGTCAAAATGTACCAGCTTCTCCAGCAGATGAGATTCAAAGAGAAATTCCTGGTGTTCCAAGTCATCCAAGTCAAGATGTACCTTCTTCTCCAGCGGAAGAAAGTGGTTCAAGACCAGGACCAGGTCCTGTTAGACCTAAGAAACTTGAAAGAGAATACAATGAAACCCCAACAAGGGTAGCTGTTTCCTATAAGACGGCAGAGAAAAAAGCAGAACAAGCAGGTTCAGAAACACCTACGCCTGCTACAGAAACAGTGGATATCATCAGCGATACACCACGTCGTAGCCGTAGAGAAGGAGCAAAACCCGTTAAGTCTAAGAAAGAGAAGAAGTCACATGTGAAAGCTTTTGTGATTTCATTCCTTGTATTCCTTGCCTTGCTCTCAGCAGGTGGCTACTTTGGTTACCAGTATGTTCAGTCATCTTTACAGCCTGTGGATGCTTCATCGAAACAATATGTGACGGTTGGAATTCCAGAAGGTTCAAACGTTCAAGAAATCGGTACGACGCTTGAAAAAGCTGGTTTGGTAAAGCATGGTCTGATTTTTAGCTTTTATGCCAAGTATAAAAATTATACCGACTTGAAAGCAGGTTACTACAATTTGCAAAAGAGTATGAGTACAGAAGACTTACTCAAAGAGTTGCAAAAAGGTGGAACAGATGAACCACAAGAACCTGTCCTTGCGACTTTGACAATTCCAGAAGGTTATACCTTGGATCAAATTGCACAAGCGGTAGGTCAATTGCAAGGTGACTTCAAAGAGCCTTTGACAGCGGATGCTTTCCTAGCAAAAGTTCAAGATGAGAACTTTATCAGTCAAGCAGTAGCTAAATATCCTACTTTATTGGAAAGTTTGCCTGCAAAAGATAGTGGTGCGCGTTATCGTTTGGAAGGATACCTTTTCCCAGCTACTTATTCTATCAAGGAAAGCACAACTGTTGAGAGCTTGATTGATGAGATGTTAGCTGCTATGGATAAGAACCTATCTCCTTACTATAGTACTATCAAATCTAAAAACTTGACTGTCAATGAGTTGTTGACCATTGCTTCCTTGGTCGAAAAAGAAGGTGCCAAGACAGAAGAGCGTAAGCTCATTGCAGGTGTATTCTACAATCGTTTGAATCGTGATATGCCACTTCAAAGTAATATTGCAATCTTGTATGCCCAAGGAAAACTGGGGCAAAATATCAGCTTAGCTGAGGATGTTGCGATTGATACCAACATTGATTCACCTTATAATGTTTATAAAAATGTAGGTCTCATGCCTGGTCCAGTCGATAGTCCAAGTCTGGATGCGATTGAGTCAAGCATCAATCAAACTAAGAGCGATAACCTCTACTTTGTAGCAGATGTCACAGAAGGCAAGGTCTACTATGCTAATAATCAAGAAGACCACGATCGCAATGTCGCTGAACATGTCAACAGCAAATTAAACCAAACAAACTAAAATTATGTGATACTTCACATAATTTTCTTTAGAAAATATTATTAGAAGAAAGTTGAGAAAAATGGCAGAAAAAACATATCCTATGACCCTTGAGGAAAAGGAAAAACTTGAAAAAGAATTAGAAGAATTGAAATTGGTTCGTCGACCAGAAGTGGTAGAACGCATTAAGATTGCCCGTTCATACGGTGACCTTTCAGAAAACAGTGAGTACGAAGCAGCTAAGGATGAACAAGCCTTTGTCGAAGGACAAATCTCTAGCTTAGAAACAAAAATCCGCTATGCTGAAATCGTCAATAGCGACGCAGTTGCCCAGGACGAAGTAGCGATTGGTAAAACAGTCACCATCCAAGAAATTGGTGAGGACGAAGAAGAAGTTTATATTATCGTAGGTTCAGCGGGTGCGGATGCCTTTGCAGGTAAAGTTTCAAATGAAAGCCCAATTGGACAAGCCTTGATTGGCAAGAAAACAGGTGATACAGCAACCATTGAAACGCCTGTTGGTAGCTATGATGTAAAAATCTTGAAGGTTGAAAAAACAGCCTAAAAACAGAAAAAGGAGTGGGGAGGCGATGTACTTCACTCACTCCTTTTTCCATTTTGCTACTCTTCGAAAATCTCTTCAAACCACGTCAGCGTCGCCTTGCCGTATATATGGTTACTGACTTCGTCAGTTCTATCTACAACCTCAAAACCATGTTTTAATACTCATCTACTTTCAAAAAGCATTCTAGTCCATCTCCGATTAACGATGGACGTTATCACCTCCTTCTCCAGTCCTTGTATAACATCTTGAAGTTGATTCATGACATCTTTCAAAGTTCGAAAGGCTTTATTCTTAAATCCACGTTTACGAATCTCTTTCCACACTTGTTCAATGGGGTTCATCTCTGGTGTGTATGGAGGAATAAAGGTAAAACCAATATTAGTCGGAATCTTTAAGGTACTTGATTTATGCCATATGGCATTGTCCATAACGAGTAAAAGATAATCATCTGGATAAGCTTGTGAAAGCTCTTCTAAAAAGGCGTTCATCCACTCAGTATGACATCCACCAGCGATTAAGAAAAATGATTCGCCTGTATGGGCATCAACAGCTCCGTAACAATAGCGAAATTCTCGTATATAGTGACTATGGACATGTGGACCTACTCCCATTGGAGCCCAACAAAATCCCAGTTTACTGATTCTACCGAAACCAGCCTCATCTTGGTACATCAAGCGAACCTTACGAAAATGCCTACTGGTTTTAAAGCGCTTTCTTGTCTTCTTGAATTGAGATTTTATTTTTAGACGCGACAATGGTTTGAACGTCTGCTTTCTTGGGATGTTCTGGACGTGGCCTAATATTTCGCCAACCATGGCGCTTCAAGAGTTGAT
>NZ_VMLA01000078.1:0-16283 GCF_013276425.1 Streptococcus sp. 3874
GAAGGCTGGACTAAAGATAGAGTTTCTCTTGAATACGGCCTCCCAAGTCGTACGATACTTCTTAATTGGCTAGCACAATACAAGAAAAACGGGTATACTATTGTTGAGAAAACAAGAGGGAGAGTACCTAAAATGGGACGTAAGCCAAAAAAGAGACCTGAAGAGAGGACAGAATTAGAACGTCTTCAAGCAGAAAATGAGTACCTGAGAGCGGAGAATGCCATCCTAAAAAAGTTAAGAGAACTCCGATTGAAGGAGGAAAAAGAGAAAGAAGAAAGACAGAAATTGTTCAAGAATTAATGACTGAGTTTTCGTTAGATCTTCTTTTAAAAGCCATTAAACTAGCTCGTTCGACCTACTACTATCACTTGAAACAGCTAGATAAACTAGATAAGAATCAAGAGCTTAAAGCTGAAATTCAATCCATCTTTATCGAACACAAGGGAAATTATGCTTATCGTCGGATTTATTTAGAACTAAGAAATCGTGGTTATCTAGTAAATCATAAAAGAGTTCAAGGCTTGATGAAAGTACTCAATTTACAAGCTAAAATGCGACAGAAACGAAAATATTCTTCTCATAAAGGAGACGTTGGTAAGAAAGCAGAGAATCTCATTCAACGTCAATTTGAAGGCTCTAAAACAATGGAAAAGTGCTACACAGATGTGACAGAATTTGCCATTCCAGCAAGTTCTCAAAAGCTTTACTTATCACCAGTTTTAGATGGCTTTAATAGTGAAATTATCGCCTATAATCTTTCAACTTCACCCAACTTAGAACAAGTACAAACAATGTTGGAACAGGCATTCACAGAGAAGCACTACGAGAATACGATTCTCCATAGTGACCAAGGCTGGCAATATCAACACGATTCTTATCATCGGTTCCTAGAGAGTAAGGGAATTCAAGCATCCATGTCACGCAAGGGCAACAGCCCAGACAACGGTATGATGGAGTCCTTCTTTGGGATTCTGAAATCGGAAATGTTTTACGGTTATGAGAAGTCGTTTCAGTCGCTTAAGCAATTGGAACAAGCTATTGTAGACTATATTGATTACTACAACAATAAACGAATTAAGGTAAAACTAAAAGGACTTAGTCCTGTGCAGTACAGAACTAAATCCTTTGGATAAATTAATTGTCTAACTTTTGGGGGTCAGTACATATTGAACGGGAAAGTTATGCACTTAATTTGACAATTCAAGATGTAAAAATATATACTAATATTTGACAAGTTGTCCTAAAAATGTTGTTATGTTATGGATTGATCGAATCTAACTAAAGGATCCTATTCAATTACTAGAACTATCACATACTCAAGGTCAGCTCACAGATGAGCAACTATTTTGGTTACAATACCTACTAAATTTAAGTCAAACAAATAATTTAGTCAAAATTAAAAAAATAGAGGAACATAAATATGATTACAAAACGGAATGTAATAGTGTTCTACGATTTTTACTAGATAAAACTGTAAATTCTGAAGGAAGGATTACTTCTTCAACAGAATTTGGAAATTTCGTAAGTAATTTATCATTCCAACACGGAATAGCTGGACTACTGTTTCCTCTAAATAAATTGTACCCCCCAGAACTGGATTCTAAAATACTCTCTATCATCAAGAAGGCAGTGACAATTAGAACGACACACACATATGAATATCAATACTCACTGCTATTTGGTGATGCAGGCTATCTATGGTTACTCCTACATTTATTTTCTATCAGTAAAAATCAATACTATCTACAATTAGCAAACGTCACCGCTAAGAAATTAATAGAGAATTATGATACTCTAGAGGAAATAGACTTTGCATTGGGAAAATCTGGTGTCCTATTACCATTAATAAAATACTATCAATTTACCAATGACAATACTCTTAAAACTTTCATCCACAATAGTATATGGGGAAATTTATCATTATTTCCTACAAAGAGATACAGCCAAAGAAAGCATTTTAGACTATAGCTTTGCTCATGGATATTGTGAAATTGCATATGCTTTATTTGCCTATTCTAAAGTCTTAGAACCTTCTATGTTCTATAATGATCTCCATATATTCCATGCTGAATTAAAAAAATTATTAGAAAAAGTTACTTCTAATACTGAAAATTTAGGAAATTTACAACTTTCTTGGTGCGAAGGAATTTCCGGAATAATCTTATATCTTTGTATGTACGATTGTGACGGAAACAAAGATATTATTAGTAAATATCAAGAATTTGTTTTTAACCATCATCTAAAAATGATGACAGGATATTGCCACGGAATAACTAGCTTACTACAAACCACTGTCTACAATCAAAACAAATTACTGATGAAAAAAATCCAACAGGTAATTTTAGCATGTTCTGAACGAGATGATCACGGTTTACTGATGTTTCAAGGAGATAGTGGTAAAGCAGATTTGTTTGACTTCGGAATAGGAAGCATGGGGTATATTGGTGTCTATTAAATAATAAATTCCCATTCGATGTGCAGACATAAGGAGAAATGTATGAAATTATTTTGGACAAACAACATATATAGACAGTTGCTGCTAAACAGCTGTTTTTCATCATTCGGCGACAGTATTTTCTACCTCGCCATTATCAATTATGTGGCTCAGTACAATTTCGCTCCGCTAGCGATTTTACTGATTTCCATTTCAGAGATGGTTCCCCTACTATCGCAACTCTTTCTCGGGATTCTAGGAGATTTTCAAGAAAATAGAGTCAAACACGCACTCTGGATTGCCAAAATCAAAATCCTGCTCTACGCTATTTTGACAGTATTTCTCGTCTTGTCGCCCTTTTCATTAGTTTCAGTCATTATGATTGTCATCATCAACCTCATCTCTGACACCTTGAGCTACCTGTCTGCCTACATGATGAACGCCCTCTACATCAGTGTAATTAAGGACGACCTGCATGATGCCATGGGGTTTAGGCAGTCTCTGATGAGGGTTGTCCGCATTGTCGCCAATCTGGCTGGCGCATTCCTTATCAATGTTATAAGTATTCAAACTATTTCCCTTATCAACACTCTGACTTTTGTCATTGCCTTTTTGGGCCTGTATGTTATTAGACATACCTTGTATGAGGTTGAAAAAAGGATTGAAATGTCACATACAGCACTGAGTTTTAAGAAATATTTTCAACATCTTAAACAATCGCTGGCTGTGCTCCTGAGGTTAAAAGATACCGTCATACTACTGTTTCTGACGACCAGTATGATTGCCATCTTGGATGTGTCCCCTCGGCTGATTGCCCTCCGCTTCATCCAACAAACACTAGCACAACTAAGCATTGGGCAACTCCTCGCCCTGCTCTCCATCATCATGTCTTGTGGAGCTATCCTTGGCAATATGACCAGCAGTAATCTATTTAAAAATATCCGTTTCACGCACCTCTTGGTTTTCTGTGAGATTTCCCTATTGGCTCTAATAACTAGTATCCTTTATCAAGCCTATATCGTAATTTTCATGACCAGTTTCATCAGTTCTACGATTATAGGCATTCTCAGCCCTCGCCTACAAGCAGCTGTCTTTGCCTATATCCCCAGTGACAAGATGGGGACGGTGGGCTCTGCTCTGAGCACAGTGGACATTCTCGCCCCGTCCCTGCTCTCCCTATTAGCCCTATCCATAGCATCGGGCGTTTCGGTGCAGTTAGCATTGATATTTTTGTATCTTATTTTGATTGCTCTTATCTTTTGTCAATGGTTAGTCAAGTTCAACACTCATAACTAACAAAAAAGCATGTGTAGATTTCACATGCTTTTTAATCTCCCCAATCGTCAGGTCAAGTACAACAAAGTCACTTCTTTGATTAAGCGAGTGTTCTAATATAATTATAAGCACCCTGTCATTACCGAACCCAGTCGCCATTATAATTGACAGAATAGCCGTCTACGGTCGTATTCACTGCCAAAGCACCTGAACCATAGGCATAATACCATTTGCCATTGACCTGGAACCAACCTGTCTTCATACCTCCATTACTTGCATTTAGGTAGTACCAAGTTGAACCATCTTGATACCAACCAGTTGCCATTGCTCCTGAGGAACGGAGATAGTACCATTTGTTCCCAAGGTTTTGCCAACCTGTTTTCATATCGCCATTTGGCTGGTCTAAATAATACCAAGTGGTACCTTCCTGATACCAGCCAGTGGCCATTGCTCCTGAGGAACGGAGGTAGTACCACTTATTACCTAGATATTGCCAACCTGTTTGCATAATACCAGTTGTTGGATCTAAATAGTACCAAGTCGAATCATCGTTTATCCACCCCGCACGTCTTTCACCACCAAGGTAGTTTTCTCCATTAATTTCCGTCTTAGCTAGATAATACCAGTTAGACTGATCATAAAGCCAACCTGTCTCTAAAGAATGATTTTGATTAAAGTAATAGTTCGTATAATAACGCTTCTCTTCTTTATCTTCTGAATCTTCACGTTTTTCCCCGTACTTTCTTCCAACACTGTCTTTAGTTTTAATCTCTAATGTTTTCCAACCAACAAACTCTTGTAGCACTCCATTTTTATCGAAGTAGTACCACTCTGACTTTGGAAAACCTTCTAATCTGATACCATTTGGGTAAGGACCAATTGTACTACCTTTAGATGGAAACGGGATATATTGCCAGCCGACAACCATCTCTCCAGATAGAGAATCAAAATAATAGTACTTACCATCAATCACTCGCCAGTAGGTTTCTTTGAGGTCCCCCTTTTTGTAGTAGGTTCTTCCGTTTTCTTGGACAAACTGCCATCCTTCAGAATCATCTGCAAATACTGTACTGGTCCCTAGCAAACCAAAGAAAAATACTGTCAGTCCAACTTGCATAGTTTTTTTCAAAATTTTCATCTATATACCCTCCTAAAACGATTGTAGCAAAGACCCGACTGCATGTCAATATATAAAAACTCCTCAAAAAAGCAGTTACACAACTGCAACTACTTTTCTATTCTTGCATGGTGTAACCAACACCACGCACGGTTTTAATGTAGCTTTTTTGGCCTTTAACATCAAGCTTGCTACGTAGATAACGGATATAGACATCTACGATATTTGTCTCGGTCCCACTTTCATACTTCCAGACACTTTCCAACAACTGCTCACGAGTCAGAACTTTCTTGCTTCCCATAAGTGTCGCCAAAAGGTCATACTCACGGCGAGTCAGAGCAATCATCTCTTCACCACGATAAACCGTGTGATGTTCAACATCTATCCTAAGATTGCGGTAGGTCCTTGGAACTTTCATCAGACTGCAGTGTTGATCAATGAAGTCCCGACCTCGGAAGATCGCCGAAATACGCGCTACCAGATTTTCGATAAGGACTGGCTTATAGATGTATGAAACTGCAAAACGCTGAACAACTTCCAGCTCTTCTTGCAAGTCTTCCCAATGATCTAAAATCATGATGACTGAGGCTGGCTTAGTTCGACTCAGCTTATCTGCAAAATCCTGGGCTGTCATATCCCCCAGATGAGCATTCAATAAAATCAAGTCATAGTCTGTCTGAAGAGCCATGGAGAAGGCTTTTTGCCCCTCCTCAACCTGATCAACTCGGTATTGCTCTTTTTGGAGTTCCAAACTTAAAAAATGAGCTAGATTTCGTTCTTTCTCAAGTAATAAAATCCGTTTCCCCATGGCAGACCTACTTATTTTTCGTCATACCAAGAGTAGTGGAAGGTTCCTTCTTTGTCTTTACGTTGGTAAGTGTGGGCACCAAAGTAATCACGTTGCGCTTGGATCAAGTTAGCTGGAAGGTCAGCTGAACGGTAGCTATCAAAGTAAGTAATAGCTGCTGAGAAAGTTGGGACTGGTACACCAGCTTGAACAGCAAGAGCTACGATGTCACGCACTGCTTGTTGGTACTTAGCAGTAACATCCAAGAAGTACTCATCCAAAAGAAGGTTGGCAAGGTCTGCATCACGGTTGTAAGCATCTGTAATCTTTTGCAAGAAACGAGAACGGATGATACAGCCATCACGCCAGATAGAGGCGATGTCTGCAAATGGCAAGTTCCAGTTGTTTTCTTTAGAAGCTACACGCAATTGCGCAAAACCTTGTGCATATGAAATGATTTTTGAGAAGTAAAGGGCTTGACGGATTTTTTCAATCAATTCAGCCTTGTCTCCTTCAAACTTGAAGGCAGCTGGTTTTGGAAGCACCTTGCTAGCATGTACACGTTCTTCTTTGTAAGTTGAAATGTAGCGTGCAAACACTGACTCAGTAATCAGTGACAATGGTACACCAAGGTCAAGAGATGATTGGCTAGTCCATTTACCAGTTCCCTTGTTACCTGCAGCATCAAGGATGTAGTCTACGATTGGTCCATCTTGGCCTTCATCGTCTTTACGGCTCAAGATATCAGCTGTGATTTCGATCAAGTAGCTGTCCAATTCACCCTTGTTCCACTCAGTAAAGATTTCAGCCATGTCTTCTGCAGAAAGGCCAAGCAAGTGTTGCATCAAGTCATAGCTTTCTGCGATCAATTGCATATCCCCATACTCGATACCGTTGTGAACCATTTTCACATAGTGACCAGCTCCATCAGGACCGATGTAAGTCACACATGGTTTGCCATCTTCTGGTGCTTTAGCTGAAATTTCTTCAAGAACATCTGCAACCAATTCGTAGGCTTCTTTTTGTCCACCAGGCATGATAGACGGCCCTTCAAGGGCACCTTTTTCACCACCAGAAACCCCAGTACCGATAAAGTTGATACCTGAGTTTGCCAATTCTTCATTACGACGGATGGTGTCTTTGTAGAAAGTGTTTCCGCCGTCAATCAAGATATCACCTTTGTCAAGGTGTGGAAGAAGGGCTTGGATAGTAGCATCTGTACCAGGTCCAGCTTGAACCATCAGCATGATACGGCGAGGTTTTTCGATTGAGTTTACAAAACTTTCAACGTCATAGCTTGGTACAAAGTTCTTTTCAGGATGGCAAGCAATCACATCTTCCGTTTTTTCTTTACTACGGTTGTAAATAGCAACTGTGTAACCACGAGATTCAATATTAAGGGCAAGGTTACGACCCATTACGGCCATACCTACGACACCAAAGTTAGCTTTTGTCATTTGACACTCCTCTTGTTTCATTTATTTTATTTTATCATTTTTACTTTTGAAAAGAAAGAATTTTGTAACGACTGCTTAGTAGTCCAAGTCATCTGCATGACCAGCGCCATTTCCGACAAAGTAGCCTGTCTTACAGTTAAGGGTAAAGAGATAGGTTCCATCTGGCTTGTAGAGGTTGTAATAACCATTGCCGTTAACGATATTGACACGTTCAAGGATATATTGGTCTCCAGTGATATAGCCACGTGATCGTGAAGTCGCTAGAATTTGTTCCAAGACACCATCCGCAAAATCCCAGGCAGAGTTGTTACTATCATCAATAGCAGACTGGTTATAGGCAACACGACTGGCACTTCTTTGAACAGCAACACCCGCACTTGATACGCCCATATTGACTTTGCTACGAGAACTTCTAGTCTCATTTGAGGCAGCATTTGAACTACTTGGGCTTGTCTCACTAGTCGTATTTGAGCTTGTTTGACTAGTGCTTGAGCTACTAGTTTCACTTGAACTTGAGCTAGAAGTACTTGTTTGCTGGCTCTTACCAAGGCTGATAGCCTTATCTAGCACTTTATCAAGCTCCGTATTTCCAGTTTTAATATCCGTAAATTTAGCATCCGATTTGGCTTTGGCATTGGTATCCAACACACCGTCCACAATAGCTGGTTTCTCAAATTGAGCATTGACATCTTGAATGGCCTTGATTTGCGTTGCTAGACTATCATACTTAGATTTGGCTAGCGTATGTTCACGACTACCTTCCAGTTTATCAAGCAAGGTTTTGAGTTGACTCAGTTTATCAAACTGGCTATTTTTCAAAGCCGTTTTATTACTATCTGTGTAGAAGGCGTCATAAAGTGTATTAAAATCATCCACATCTGATTGATTGGCTGTAGTTGATTGAGAAGTTTCAATTTCCTTGGTCGAGCGATTCACTTGACGATAGACATAATAAGCACTGACACAGATAATCACTGATACAAGCGCCAAAGCGGTCAAAACAAAGCCTTTTTTACTTTTCTTTTCTGAGTCCTCTTGATCCAGACGAGAAAGGTTTTGCTCCTCTTCCACTTCTTCAGTCATTTCTGTTGGAGTTTCATCCTCTAGCAATAGAGGATCCAAGCCTTGCTCCTCATCGTCCAAAGGCAAGGGTGGTAAGATGTCTTCAGAAGATGGAACTTCCTCCGAAGAAGCTTCTGACTCCTCTACAGCCTCACGCATCTCTTGAATTAAATCATCCAGACTATGAGTTTCAACTAACTCCTCTTTTTTGTATTGGCGAGTCGCAAACTTATCTGCTTCGATTTCATCTTTGTGTTGTTTAACATACTTGTCCAAAATGGAATCCTCAGGCAAGACTCCTGCTTCCACTTCTTCATTTTTACGAATAGCTTGACCAACTGTTAGCTCTTTTGCTTCATCAAAATCAAATTGCGGTTCTTGACCTTCTTTTTTATGACGATTTCGTCTTTTTTTACTCATGAGTATCCCTTTCTATTTTACCTCTTGCCGTTTGACACGCTGACCAAAATATTGATACAGATCCACTTTCAAGGTTCCGTTGTATAACTTACGCTTCTTATCTGCTTGGCTACCATACTTGCTTTCAAAGGCTTCATCACTAGTCAAGATAAATTTGCTCCAAGTTTTCAGTGGTGCAAATACTTGACCCATCTCAGCATAAAGCTTGGTCACCCCTGCATCATCTGATAAACGCTCCCCGTAAGGCGGATTGGAGATGATTACACCATTGATTTTATCGGAACGCAAATCCTGCACGCGCATCTGCTTAAAAGTAATGTCTCCTACAACACCCGCTGCCTGAGCATTGGCCTTAGCAATTTCCACCATGCGAGCATCAATATCACAGCCCATAATATCCAGTTCCAGCTCACGGTCTACTTTTTTAGCCGCTTCTGTACGCACTTCTTGAATCAAGCGATCACTAATCCAGTTCCATTCCTCAAAGGCAAAAGAGCGACGAAGTCCTGGTGCCATCTTTCGAGCAATCATAACTGCCTCAATACAGAAAGTCCCCGAACCACAGGTCGGATCAATCAAAGGCTTGTCTGGATACCAGTTAGAGAGTTGCAAAATAGCTGCTGCCATATTTTCCTTGATAGGAGCCCCACCCTTTTCCGTACGATAGGCACGTTTAAAGAGACTGGATCCTGTCGTATCAATCATGACAGTTGCCACATCTTTGAGAATAGAGACCTCAATCTTAAACTCTGGGCCATTCTCCATCAGAGGAACACCTTCTGGGCGAGCATAGTGTTTCTGCAATTTCTTGACAACAGCTTTCTTAGAAATAGCCTGAACACTGGGCTCATTGTGAAGTTTAGATTTAACACATTTGGCTTTTGAAATCGGGAACCGAGCTCCAAGTGGTAAATAATTTTCCCAATCTAGGGCGAAAACTCCCTGAAACAGCTCTTCAAAAGTCTTAGCTGGGAACGTTCCTACGATAATTTTGATACGATCTGCTGCCCGAAGCCAGAGGTTGGTTTCGATAATAGCTCTCACGTCTCCTTGAAAACGAACACGACCATTTTCAACCTGACAATCGTAGCCCAACTCTCGCACTTCTCGTCCTACAACAGCTTCAAGTCCTGCTGCCGCAGTTGCAATTAAATTAAATTCTTTTTTCATGTTACAGTCTTGTAAGACCTTTCTTTTGTTCACTTTAAAAAATGAGGTTGAGAAAATTTCTCAGCCCCAACCTATATGCAATTTTCTATAAGCCATGTTTTGTTCCAGAAGTGACTAGGACCACTTCCTTCGATAATCATCTGTCTACCACTAACAGCTCCAGCTGATAGCAGTCAGAATACTACGTTCGTTTCCGTGTACTCCATGCCCCGACCAAAATTTGGGTTGCTAGCTTGAGGGGTTTACCGCGTTCCACTCTCTCCGTTTCCAGAAAGACTCCGTCACTGTGGCACTTTCAAGCCTACTCTGACCTATCAAAAGACTTAGCCATTTCAACTGCCGTAACGATTTCTCGTCCCTAGGCTTATGGTTTCGCCTAGCACAAACACTACAGGCATCACAGCCTGTGCTAGCATGGACTTTCCTCATGAGAAGCAATTCTCCTCACGCGATTATCCAAAAATTGCATGTAACAAGACCTGAATTACAAATCAGTATTGTCTAAAATTTGTTTACCGAATACTTCTTTTTCAAGACGATTCAAGCGTTTCAAAATATCAAAATTCGTCATAGAAGATGAAGCAGCCACATCAATTGGATCTGGGTGACTAGGACTTGGAGCCGAGCTCACTTGCGGTTTACGAGTTAATTCTTCCTTCAAATCCGCAATCTCCTGACGAAGTGACTTGACCAAGGCAGCATAGGTTTCATAGTCCTTGATGACATCGTCTAAAAACTCATCAACTTCTACCTTACTATAGCCACGGACTTCACGCCCAAACTCTTGTTCAAAAATATCTTTTGCTGAAAAAATAATACTTGCCATGTCTCTCTCCATTCTCGATTGCTAGTATTATTATATAAAAAAAGGCAAACAAAAATCAAGGTCAAAGCTTCAATTTTCGGAAAAATTTTCAGCAAGTTCATTTAATTGATCAAATGTTAATCTCTTTATAAAATAGTCCTCTTGATTTTTCATCTTTTGGTAAAAATAAGCTAATTTCGTTTCATTTTCTTCATCATAAAAAAGATAGGAGCTATTCGTATTTTCCAGTAAAAACTGCTGATAATCTCTTAACTGCCCCTTGTGTTCATAGCGAGAATAAGCATATTTGACAAAGTCTACCTGCTTAAAACGGCTCAGTTTCATCTGATTGGCTTCATTCCAATTTTCCCCATGGGTTTCAAAAGCAAAAATGGTGGCCAACTGAAAACCATATTCGGTTTTCATCTCCTGCGCAACCTCTAGAACCCAATATTCAAAGCCTAAAGTCCCTGTAAATACAAGCCAAGACACCCCATCTGCTGCCATAGCCTCTAAATCTTTACGTATCGCTTTTTTAATCAATTTAAGACGAGGATCCTTGTCAGAAAACAAACCCAAATCAAAAGCAGAATAGCCTAAAACCAAAGCTGTAGCCATTTTTAACCCTTTCTGTGCAAATTTATGATATAATATGGTATATAAATGAAATTTAGGAGATTATAAAATGAAAAAAATATATATACTTGATTTTTTAAATTTAGCTATTTCCTTCCTAATTTGTAGATGGTTTTTTATGGAATACCTTTACTTCCAATTCATCTCTATCTTTAGTTTTCCTACCGGTGGCTCTGATTTCTGGAGACCTCTATTCATCATTCTAATTCTAACATTGTTTTTATTCACTTTCCTAAGATCTAGCTATACGCACAGACTTGATACTAGATTGATAAGAATATCTTATTTTCTTTACTGTTTAATTCTTGTTTATTCGCTACTTTTTAAAAATTTAGGTATTCAGGGAGTTAACTTTAATCTCGTTGAGTTTATCAAAGATTCACTTTTAATTGATTCAACAATTCCTCTTTTAAATATTGTAATTTTTATCCCAATAGGAGGATTATTTAAATTTAATTTTAAAACAGTCATGCGTTTTATCTTTTTCATAACAATAATAGAAACCTCACAATATGTATTTCATCTCGGATTCTTTGATATAGGAGATATATTTACAAACACAATAGGTTTTATAATTGGAAGCAATATCCATGATAGCAGATTAGGAAAAAAGATAATTCATTACATAAAATAAAACTACAAATCTTAGATATTCTATTTACATTCCTTTAAAATCAGAAAGAGCATCATTTTTTATAATATGTACTAATGATAGGCATTTGTTTAAAGTATATATTTAAATTCCGATGTTTATTACGCAAACTGTCAACAAAACATGTAAACTTTGATTTTAAAGAAGGCCAGGTGAAAACTCATAGTAAACAGAAAACAAAAGAACTAAGCACAGTTTGAATAGTATCCTTTTTCGAGGTTGTAGATAATACTGACAAAATCAGTAACAAATCTATGAAAATATCTACTACCTATATTGCTTTTTAATTTTATAAAAGCATCAATTTTAAGAGAAAACAAATATTTCAATAATAAACCGTATATGATCAAAGATTTTAAAATCGTGATAATATACGGTTTTCTGATTGTAAAGATTTTTTACCAAACTTATTTTTAATTGATAATAATTCACTTATTATTACCAAATTCTCTTTAAAAGTATGTTTTAAAATAACTTATATCTATTCAATCTTTATAATCCATCACAAAATACTTTTCTACATCAAAACTCACAAAGAAACTATAGTAAATTGAAATAAGATGAGGATAAATCATTTGAGGCATTCAAATTAATTTCTAACAATGCTTTAGAAATTATGTTGTACTATTCTAGTTTCATTTTACTATAAAAACCAATTGATATGATTAGTAAGGAAGAGTATTAAACTAAAAAATTATAAAATAGTTAATAAAAGACTTATCCAAATAAATACTCAATTAATAAGCCACACTACCTGAAATATTATATAAACCTCTATCCTCAGTATTGAAATATAATCCATAAGTACCTGAATTTAGATCAACACTAATTGTTCCACTAGTTTTTCCATAATAAACAGATGATGCATATATTTTACCACCAATCCATGAACGACTCACAACAGAAACTCTAAACCCTACGTTCCCACTCCCAGGTCTAGGAGTTTGGTTATGATTAACAGTATAGGTTCTTCTACGGTTAGTGTACCAAGCTTGTATTGAATATTTACCTCTTATTCCCTGTCCATTATAAGTAATCGCAGTTGCTGCATGCACTACATTTGCTATCAACAGAATCCATAAAAAGCCAATAGATAGTATCCGAATAATGTCTTTCATAGAGATTCCTTCAAAATATATAAGTATGGAGATAATTTCAATCCCAAGTTTAATCAGTCTGTAGTTAATTACTAGAAGAATGTTCCGAATCAATAAAACAATAAAGCTAAAATCAAGCCTATATAATTACGACTCTAGATTATATCTTGTTTGTAAAGCGCTTTCGACATCATTATATAACATTTATAAAATTAAATCAAATGATATTTATATTTTTTATACTACGTTGTGATTCGAATGTGATAATGTCTTTAGTAAATCGAACGTGAAAATATCCCATTTGGTAGAATAGTCATATGAAAAGGATCCAACTGAATATGAATGAAGCGAAAAAATATCTTGTGATAAAAGCTATAGTCATTTTTAACCCTTTCTGTGCAAATTTATGGTATAATAAAGTGATATTATTGCACCAATAAGGAGAATTATGGTCAACTATCCACATAAACTTTCATCACAAAAAAGACAAACATCTCTTTCTCAACCCAAAAATTTCGCAAATCGAGGAATGTCTTTTGAAAAGATGATCAATGCTACCAACGACTACTATTTGTCTCAGGGCTTGGCTGTTATACACAAGAAACCAACCCCTATTCAAATCGTACGAGTGGACTATCCACAACGAAGTCGTGCCAAGATTGTTGAAGCCTATTTTCGACAAGCTTCAACGACGGACTATTCTGGCGTTTATAATGGATATTACATCGACTTTGAAGCCAAGGAAACAAAACAAAAACGTGCGATTCCGATGAAAAATTTTCATCCACATCAGATTCAGCATATGGAACAAGTCCTTGCCCAACAAGGAATCTGCTTTGTCCTTCTTCACTTTTCTTCTCAGCAAGAAACCTACTTATTGCCGGCATTCGATTTGATTCGCTTCTATCATCAAGATAAGGGACAAAAATCAATGCCACTTGGATATATTCGAGAATATGGATATGAAATCAAGGCTAGTGCCTTCCCTCAAATTCCTTATCTCAATGTTATCAAAGAATATTTATTAGGTGGTAAAACAAGATGAACAAACCAACGATTCTGCGCCTAATCAAGTATCTGGGCATTAGCTTCTTAAGCTTGGTTATCGCAACCATCGTCTTAGGCGGAGGAGTTTTTTTCTACTACGTTAGCAAGGCTCCTACCCTATCCGAGAGTAAACTAGTTGCAACAACTTCTAGTAAAATCTACGACAATAAAAATCAACTCATTGCCGACTTGGGTTCTGAACGCCGCGTCAATGCCCAAGCTAATGATATTCCCACAGATTTGGTTAAGGCAATCGTTTCTATCGAAGACCATCGCTTCTTCGACCACAGGGGGATTGATACCATCCGTATCCTGGGAGCTTTCTTGCGCAATCTGCAAAGCAATTCCCTCCAAGGTGGATCAACTCTCACCCAACAGTTGATTAAGTTGACTTACTTTTCAACCTCGACTTCCGACCAGACTATTTCTCGTAAGGCTCAGGAAGCTTGGTTAGCGATTCAGTTAGAACAAAAAGCAACCAAGCAAGAAATCTTGACCTACTATATAAATAAGGTCTACATGTCTAATGGCAACTATGGAATGCAGACAGCCGCTCAAAACTACTATGGTAAAGACCTCAATAATTTAAGTTTACCTCAGTTAGCCTTGCTGGCTGGAATGCCTCAGGCACCAAACCAATATGACCCCTATTCACATCCAGAAGCAGCCCAAAACCGCCGAAACTTGGTCTTATCTGAAATGAAAAATCAAGGCTACATCTCTGCTGAACAGTATGAGAAAGCAGTCAACACATCAATTACTGATGGACTACAAAGTCTCAAATCAGCAAGTAATTACCCTGCTTACATGGATAATTACCTCAAGGAAGTCATCAATCAAGTTGAAGAAGAAACAGGCTATAACCTGCTCACAACTGGGATGGATGTCTACACAAATGTAGACCAAGAAGCTCAAAAACATCTGTGGGATATTTACAATACAGACGAATACGTTGCCTATCCAGACGATGAATTGCAAGTCGCTTCTACCATTGTCGATGTTTCTAACGGTAAAGTCATTGCCCAGCTAGGAGCACGACATCAGTCAAGTAATGTTTCCTTCGGAATTAACCAAGCAGTGGAAACAAACCGCGACTGGGGATCAACTATGAAACCGATCACAGACTATGCTCCTGCCTTGGAGTACGGTGTCTACGATTCAACTGCTACTATCGTTCACGATGAGCCCTATAACTATCCTGGGACAGATACCCCTGTCTATAACTGGGATAGGGGCTACTTTGGCAACATCACCTTGCAATACGCCCTGCAACAATCGCGAAACGTCCCAGCCGTGGAAACGCTAAACAAGGTCGGACTCAACCGCGCCAAGACTTTCCTAAATGGTCTCGGAATCGACTACCCAAGTCTTCACTACTCAAATGCCATTTCAAGTAACACAACCGAATCAGACAAAAAATATGGAGCAAGTAGTGAAAAGATGGCTGCTGCTTACGCTGCCTTTGCAAATGGTGGAACTTACTATAAGCCAATGTATATCCATAAAGTCGTCTTTAGTGATGGGAGTGAAAAAGAGCTCTCTAATGTCGGAACTCGTGCCATGAAGGAAACGACAGCCTATATGATGACCGACATGATGAAAACAGTCTTGACTTATGGAACTGGACGAAATGCCTATCTTGCTTGGCTCCCTCAGGCTGGTAAAACAGGAACCTCTAACTATACAGACGAGGAAATTGAAAACCACATCAAGACCTCTCAGTTTGTAGCACCTGATGAACTATTTGCTGGCTATACGCGTAAATATTCAATGGCTGTATGGACAGGCTATTCTAACCGTCTGACACCACTTGTAGGCAATGGCCTTACGGTCGCTGCCAAAGTTTACCGCTCTATGATGACCTACCTGTCTGAAGGAAGCAATCCAGAGGATTGGAATATACCAGATGGTATCTATCGAAATGGGCAGTTTGTTTTCCAAAATGGAGCAAGACCGACTTGGACTGAAACAACATCCCAATCATCTTCAACCGAAAACTCCTCAACAAGTACAGAAGGCTCTACTAGCCTAGCACCAACTACAAGTCCTGATGCTAGTAATAATAGTCAAAATCAAGCACCAGCCACAAGTCCTGATGCTAGTACCAATGGTCAAAACCAAGCGCCAAATACACCCGGAGCCAATCAAACTCCAGCTCCACAGACCCCTCAACAACAACCACAACAGTAAACGAAAAATCCTGAGAACTCTAAACTCAGGATTTTGTCATTTTCAAAATGAAATACAGAGGTCAAGTACATTTTCCCATAATAAAACGCATACGACCAAGGCTTTTCTGTACTGACCCCAAAAGTTAGACAATT